>JANPMR010000057.1:0-2286 GCA_031427055.1 Rubrivivax sp. | reverse complement strand
TGCGCTTTCACTGCGTTACACACTGTGCGAAGCACCCAATCACCGGTCGAATGGCCGAAGGTATCGTTGATACTTTTACCTGCTCGCGCGGCATCACGCTGCACCCCGGCGACCTCATCGCCACCGGCACCTCGGCCGGCGTCGGCATGGGCATGACGCCGCCACGCTGGCTGGCGCATGGCGACGTGGTGCGCATCGAGATCGATGGCATCGGCGTGCTCGAAAACCGCTTTGTCGAGGAGGGCCGTTCATGAACCGCCGCACTGTCACCGCCGCCGCCGTCATGGCTGCACTCGTGCTGGCCGCCACCGCCGCGCACGCGCAATCCAGCTGGCCCGACAAACCGATCACGATGATCGTGCCCTTCCCGCCCGGCGGCGTGGCCGACACCGTGGCGCGCCCGGTGGCCGAGGCACTGGGCAAGGAGCTCAAGACCACGGTCGTCGTCGAGAACCGTGCCGGCGCCGGCGGTGCCACCGGCATGGGCGCGGCCGCCCGTGCCGCGCCCGATGGCTACACGGTGTTGATGTCCTTGTCGTCGATCTCCATCCTGCCCGAGGCCGACCGCATCCTGGGCCGCAAGCCGGCCTACACGCTCAACCAGCTGCGCCCGATCGCCCGCTTCACCGCCGACCCCACGGTGCTGGTGGTGCGGGCCGATTCGCCCTGGAAGACGCTGGCCGAGTTCGTGGCCGACGCAAAGGCCAAGCCCGCCACCTACAACTACGGCAGTTCGGGCAATTACGGCACCATGCATGTGCCGATGGAGATGCTCAAGGCCAGCGCGGCGT
Source organism: Rubrivivax sp. (assembly GCA_031427055.1). Classification (GTDB taxonomy): domain Bacteria; phylum Pseudomonadota; class Gammaproteobacteria; order Burkholderiales; family Burkholderiaceae_C; genus Rubrivivax. The sequence continues at coordinate 1,495 of JANPMR010000057.1, read as the reverse complement.
TTCGCATGACGCACATCCCTTACACCGGCGCCGGCCCGGCGGTGCTGGCGCTGCTGGGCGGGCAGGTGGACGCCATCTCCAGCGGGCCGGCCAGCGTGGTGCAGCAGATCAGGGCCGGCAAGCTGCGCGCACTGGCGCATTGGGGCGACAAGCCGCTGGTCTCGCTGCCCGAGGTGCCCAGTCTGAAGCAGGCCGGCTACGCGGTCGGCTTTGCGCAGTGGTCGGCACTGTTCGTGCCCGCCGGCACGCCAGAAGACGTGGTGCAGAAGTTGCGTGCCGCATCGGCAAAGGCCGCGAAGGACCCCAACGTGATCGCCATCATCAACCGCGCCGGCAGCCCGCTCGAGTACCTGGACGCGCCGGAGTTCCAGACCTACTGGGATGCGGACGCGGCCATCATGGTCGAGGCCGTGCGCAAGATCGGCAAGGTCGAGTGAGCGAGCAATTGGGCGAACACGTGACCGCGCAAGTGAGCGAGGCGCGCCGGTGACCTGGTCGATCCTGGCACGCGACGGCGAGGGCCGGCTCGGCGTGGCCATCGCGAGCCGCTTCTTCGCGGTTGGCGCGCTGTGCGTTCACAGCCGAGCTGGCGTGGGCGTGCTGGCCACGCAGGCGCTGGTCAATCCGATGTACGGCAGCGGCGGGCTGGATCTGCTGCAGGCCGGGCATGACGCCGCCGATGTCGTGGCGCGGCTCACGCAAGCCGACGAAGGCCGAGCACAGCGGCAGTTGCATGTGCTGTCCTGGCAAGGTGCCGCGGCGGCGCACACAGGTGCGTCTTGTGTCGACTGGTGCGGCCACGCGGTGCACGCCGACTTCAGCGTGGCCGGCAACATGCTGGCCGGGCCGCGCGTGCTGCAGGCCACCGCCGAGGCCTTTGTGGCCAGCGCCGGCCGGCCGCAGGACGAGCGATTGATTGCCGCGCTGCAGGCCGGCGACAAGGCCGGCGGCGACAAGCGCGGCCGGCAAGCGGCGGCGCTGCGCATCCAGGGCGGCGAGGACTACCCTGAGCTCGACCTGCGCGTCGACGACCACGACAACCCCTTCACCGAACTGCAGCGCCTGTTCGAGAAAAGCCTCGAGCGCTTCCAGCCCTTTGTGGCCTGCCTGCCGCGCCGCGAGCGGCCCGCCGGCGAGCTCGATCGCACGCTAGTCGAGGCCGCCATCGAACGCTTTACTGCTGCCCGCCTTTCCCCGAACCGGAGCCCCGAACCATGAAGAAGATCCTGCTCATCGCCGCCGCCCTGCTGGCCGGCCTGGCTCAAGCCCAGACGCTGCCCAACCTGCCGAACCTTCGAATTGGCCTGGCCGAAGACCCCGATGTGCTCGACCCCAGTCTGGCGCGCACCTTCGTCGGCCGCATCGTCTTTGCCGCGCTGTGCGACAAGCTGATCGACATCGACGAAAAGCTCGGCCTGGTGCCGCAGCTGGCGCTGAGCTGGGAGTGGTCGGCCGACAGCAAGGCGCTGACGATGAAGCTGCGCCCCGGCGTCAC
>JANPMR010000056.1:0-3685 GCA_031427055.1 Rubrivivax sp. | reverse complement strand
GGCGACAGCTCGCACACCTTCAACATCAGCACGGCCAGCGTTTTCGTTGCTGCCGCCGCGGGCGCCCGCGTGGCCAAGCACGCCGGGCGCAGCGTGTCGTCCACCAGCGGCTCGGCCGATGTGATGGAGGCGCTGGGCGCCTGCATCAACTTGCCGCCGGCCCAGGTGGCGCAGTGCCTGGACGAGACCGGCATCGCCTACATGTTTGCGCCCAATCACCACCTGGCCATGAAGCACGCCGCCCCGGTTCGCAAAGAGCTGGGCGTGCGCACGATCTTCAACATCCTGGGGCCGCTGACCAACCCGGCCGGCGCGCCCAACCAGCTGCTGGGCGTGTTCCATCCCGATCTGGTGGGCATCCTGGTGCGCGTGTTGCAGCGCCTGGGCAGCGAGCACGTGATGGTGGTCTACGGCATGAACGGCATGGACGAGTTGTCGCTGTCGGGCGAGTCGGCGGTGGGCGAGTTGCTGGACGGCAACGTGCGCGAGTACGTGGTGCACCCCAGCGATTTCGGGCTGCCGGTGTACGACTCGCGCGTGCTCAAGGTGGCCAACAAGGAAGAGTCGGTGCAGTGCATCCAGCGCGTGCTGGCCAACGAGGACGGGCCGATCCGCGACGTGGTGCTGCTCAACGCGGGCGCGGCGCTGTACTGCGCGGGTGTGGCTGCGTCGGTGACAGAGGGCGTCAAGCGCGCGCGCGAGGCGGTGGCCTCGGGCGCTGCGATGGCCAAGCTGAGCCTTTTCGTGAGCGTCAGCAACCGGCTCAAGCCGGTGGCTTGAGCCGGCGCCGGACGCCGATGACGACCGTTTCTCAATTGCGCGCCGCGGCAGAGCGCGCGCCAGCGTTGGAGATCGTGCACGAAGAGCCGCATCCGGCCGGCCTGGTGATCGGCCTGGGCTCGGTGGCGTTGGGCGTGTGGCTGTCGCAGCGCGCCGGCGCCGATGCTGCGATGTCCGCGTCGGCAGGCGGCTGGCTGGCGCTGGGCGGGGCCCTGGTGGGCATGTTGATGTACCTGGGCTGGCACACCCAGGGCGCCGGCTGGTGCATCGACTTCGAGGCGCGGCGAATGGATCCGGTGCGCAACAGCGCGGCAGCGGTGGTGATCGACGGCGCGGGCTGGTCGGTCTGCCTCACGGCCGGCAGCGGCTTGACGCACTGCGCCATCGACCTGGTGCACGACGAGCGCGGCCGCGTGGCCCGGCTGCTCGATCGCGCGGCCTGGCGGCGCAGCGACCGGCGGCACATCAGCGCCCTGGCCGATGCGCTGGCCAAGCGCCTGGGCGCCGTGCGCAGCGGCCCCCGACACTGAACGAGAGGACGCCCTGTGAGCGACATCCTGCAACGCATCGTGGCCGTCAAGCGCGAGGAAGTGACGGCCGACCGCGCCCGCCGAAGCCTGGCGAGCTGGCGCGACGAGGCCGAGGCGCGCAATCGCGTTGGCGACCTGCGTGGCTTTGAGGCCGCGTTGCGGTCGGCGGTGGTCGCCGGCCGCGCCGCCGTGATCGCAGAGGTCAAGAAGGCCAGCCCGAGCAAGGGCGTGCTGCGCGAGCACTTCGTGCCGGCCGAGATTGCCGCCAGCTACGCGCTGGGCGGGGCGGCCTGTTTGAGCGTGCTGACCGACGAGCGCTTCTTTCAGGGCTCGGCCGCCTATCTGCAGCAGGCGCGCGCCGCCTGTGCGCTGCCCGTGCTGCGCAAGGACTTCATGATTGACGAGTACCAGGTCGTGCAGGCGCGCGGCCTGGGCGCCGACTGCATCCTGCTCATCGCCGCCTGCCTGGATGACGCGCAAATGGCCGATCTGGAGGCCTGTGCGCTGGCGCTGGGCCTGGCCGTGCTGGTCGAGGTTCACGACGCCGACGAACTTGACCGCGCCTTGCGGCTGAAGACGCCGCTGGTGGGCATCAACAACCGCAACCTCAAGACCTTCGAGGTCACGCTGGACACCACGCTGGCGCTGCTGCCGCGCTTGCCGGCCGACCGGCTGCTGATCACCGAATCGGGCATCCTGACTCGCGCCGACGCGCAGCGCATGCGCAGCGCCGGCGTCAACGCGTTTCTGGTGGGCGAGGCCTTCATGCGCGCGAGCGACCCCGGCCAGGCGCTGTCGGCCTTGTTCGATTGAACCGGCTCGCCGAGCCCCTGGCGCGGCAACTCGACGCGCCGCTGGGCGACTGGTCTGCGCTCGTGCAGTCCTGGGCGGGCAGCGCGGCCGGCGGCGCGCTGATCGATGCCGTCGACCGGCGAGTCGCCGCGGGGGCGCTGGTCTATCCGGGCGACGTGTTTCGCGCCCTGCGGCTGACGCCGCTGGCCCAGACCCGCGTCGTCATCCTCGGGCAGGACCCCTATCACGGACCCGGGCAAGCCGAGGGCTTGGCGTTCTCGGTGCCGGCGGGCCAGCGCGTGCCACCCAGCCTGCGCAACATCTTCAAGGAGCTGCAGCGCGACCTGGGCCTGGCGCCACCGACAGGGGGGTCGCTGGTGGCCTGGGCCCAGCGCGGCGTGTTGCTGCTGAACCGGTCGCTGACGGTCGAGGGCGGGCAGCCTGGCAGTCACGCCAAGCTAGGTTGGCAGGCGCTTACTGACGCAATATGCATTGCTGCTCAAGTTGATTCAAGACCAAAGGTCTTCATGCTGTGGGGTGTCCACGCGCAAACGCTGGCACCGAGCTTGACCGCAGGGCCGCACCGGGTCTTGCAGAGCAATCACCCCTCACCGCTATCCGCCTTGCGTCCGCCGATGCCGTTTGCGGGCTGTGGGCACTTTGGCGCCGCCAGCCGCTTCCTGGCCGAGGCGGGCCGCGGCGAAATGGACTGGTCACTGGCCTGAAACTTTGGCCGTGTTATAGTCACAGGCTCTGTCGGAGGGGTGCCCGAGTGGCTAAAGGGGGCAGACTGTAAATCTGTTGGCTTACGCCTACGGTGGTTCGAATCCACCCCTCTCCACCAGAGAAACCCATAGAGGTACACGGTACAGGTTGGACAAACGGACACGCCTGCGGGAGTAGTTCAATGGCAGAACCCTAGCCTTCCAAGCTAATGACGCGGGTTCGATTCCCGTCTCCCGCTCCAGGCGAAGGTTCAGGTTTTATCAGCGTCGCTATGGGTTTGCCGATCGGGAAAACAGGTCGTCAGACCCTTGCCGATGCCCATGTGGCTCAGTGGTAGAGCACCCCCTTGGTAAGGGGGAGGTCGCGCGTTCGATCCGCGCCATGGGCACCACGAAATTTCCGCTTACCCGTCTTCCGATTCAAACCTCTCGACTCAGCCAGGAGCGCTCAACATGGCAAAAGGTAAATTCGAACGCACCAAGCCGCACGTCAACGTCGGCACGATTGGTCACGTCGATCACGGCAAGACCACCCTGACCGCGGCGCTGACCTCGGTGCTGGCAGCCAAGTTCGGCGGCGAAGCCAAGGCGTATGACCAGATCGATGCGGCGCCCGAAGAAAAGGCCCGCGGCATCACCATCAACACCGCCCACGTCGAATACGAGACTTCCAAGCGCCACTACGCCCACGTCGATTGCCCGGGCCACGCCGACTATGTCAAGAACATGATCACCGGCGCGGCGCAAATGGACGGCGCCATCCTGGTCTGCTCGGCCGCCGACGGCCCCATGCCCCAGACCCGCGAGCACATCCTGCTCGCGCGCCAGGTCGGCGTGCCCTACATCATCGTGTTCCTG
>JANPMR010000055.1:0-7579 GCA_031427055.1 Rubrivivax sp. | reverse complement strand
GCGGGCAGTGCGCAGCCCGGCCGTGCGGGCGGTCAGAACACGCGGTCGTAAGCGACGCGAAACACCTGCGCGCCGCCGGTGAAGGGGTCGGCGGGTTCGCGCAAGCGATCAAACTGCACCTTCACTGCCGCGGTGGTCGAGAGCTCATAGCGCAGCGTCATCGACGCGTGGCTGTACACGTAGGGTGCGTAGAGCACGAGGTCGCTGCTCTTCTCGCGGTAGTGTGCATAGTTGATGAAAGGTGTCCATGCGCCCAGGCGCATGCCGGCCCCGACCGAATAGGCCGGGATCCGCAACGTCACGCCGGCCAGGTAGCCGGTCTTGTTTGACCGCACATTGGTCGCCACCTCGGTCAGCACGAACCATCGGTTGAAGTCGAGATTGGCGGACAGTCCATAGGCCCTCATGTCCTCGCTGTAGTCGTTGACGGTGTCGTTCTTGTCGGTGAACGAGGTGTCGGCCTGCAGGTAGACCGCGCGCACCGTCAGGATGCCCTTGGTGAGCTCGATGTCGGCGCCACGGATGCCCTGCCAGCGCGCATCGGTGCGGGTCTCGCCGTAGGCCAGCATGAAGCGGCTGTCCCTGACGCGTTCGCTGCCGGCAAAGACGCTGGCGTTCAGGTACACGTCACCCCAGGTGCTGCGATTGCGCAGGCTGAAGCCGTTGTAATTGGTGGCTTCCCAGCCATACAGCTCGGGCGGCGGCGACACCCATGGGTAGGCCATGCCCACGTCCTGAAAGCTTGAGTAGTGGTAGAGCGGGATGCGTTTGCGGCCCACCTGCAGGTCCCAGGTGGATCCCAGCGCGATGGTGGCGTAGGCCCACTGCAGCTGCGCCTTGCCGTCGACGGCGCGGGCGGTGACCTGAGCCGCGGCGCTGAATGTCGGGTCGAAGGTGACGGTGGCCTGCATGCCGGCACGGGTTTCGGCGCGCAGTGTGGCGGACGGGCCGTAGGTGCCGAAGTTGGCCCAGTCGGCCACGTAACAGGGGCAGCGGATGTCGGGGTTGCTGGGCAAGTTGCCGTGCAGTGAACCGCCGAGCACCTTGCCCCCGACTACCGAGGCAAAGCCGCTCAAGTCCACACGGGTCTGCGCGTGCGCGCCCATGGGCTGCAACACACCCAGTGCGGCGCCTGCAGCGAGCGCAGCGAGACGGTGCCTGACGGTCATCGGTGTTCCTGGAAAGTCATACCCACGTCTAGTGTAGGAGCGCATCCTGCGCAAATTGCCAGAAGCGATGGAGTTCAGCCCCTGTTTGGCGCCTTCGCGCGTAGCGGCCGCGAAAGCCTTTGGTGCCGCCGTCTGCGCAGACAGGGCTCACCCGGCCGCCAGATCGGCCATCGCCTGCGCCGGCATGATGGCGCCGCGGTGTTGCACCACGCGAGCGGCCAGGCGGTTGCCGGCCGCTGCCGACACCGCGGCCGAGGCGCCGCCCAGGCGCGCGGCCAGGTACGCGCCGGCAAACGAGTCGCCCGCCGCGGTGGTGTCCACCACGCGCTCGACGCGCTCGGTCGGAACCGCTTGCGGCGGCTGCCCGGCCAATCGCACCAGCGTCGGTTGCGCGCCGCGCTTGACCACGACTTCGGCGCAGGGCAGGGCGAGCGTGCGCTGCAACTGCAGGTCGGCATCGGCCTGGCCGCCCAGAGCCATCTCGTCGTCCAGCGTCACCAAGGCCACGCTTGCCAGCGCCGTGAACTCTGAAAAGGCTGCACGCGCTGTCGCCATGTCGGGCCACAGCCGCGGGCGGTAGTTGTTGTCGAAGGCCACCATCGCACCCCGCTCGCGAAGCGCGCGGCAGACGGCTGCCAGCCGCGCGCGCCCGGCCGGCGGCAGGATGGCCAGGCTGATGCCGCTGAGGTAGAGCGCGTCGATGCGGTCGACCGCCTTCTCGAGCGGCGTGCTGCCCTCGGGTGCGTCGAAATAGGCGCGCGCGGCGGCCTCGCCGCGCCAGTAGCTGAAGCGGCGCTCGCCTTGGTCGTCGGTCTCGATCAGGTACAGACCCGGCAGCCGGCCCGGCAGGCGGCGCACGAGCTCGACGCCCAGGCCCTCCGCTTGCCAGCGCTGCACCATGCCGTCGCTGAGGGGGTCGTCACCCAGCGCGCTGGCGTAGTCGACGCGAAGGCCCTGGCCGGCGCCGCAGCGGGCCAGGTAGACGGCGGTGTTGAGGGTGTCGCCGCCGTAGGTCTGGCGCATCTCGCCGAAGGCTTGGCCCTGCAGTTCGAGCATGCACTCGCCGAACGAAACCACCCGAATCGGGCTGCCCATGGAATCCCCTAGCTAAAATTGGAACAACGTTTCGATATTCTACGAAGTCCGTACCGAAACCGCCCCCGGACTGACCCTGCGCCCTTGCCGAGCCCATGCCGAGCCCATGCCCGAACCCCGACCCGAGCCCATCCCGACCCTGCTGCTGACCGGCGCCGCCGGCACCCTGGGCCGCGCCTTGGCGCCGGGCCTGCAGGCGCTGACGACGCGTCTGGTGCTGTCGGATCTGCCCCAGGCACTGGCCCGCATCACGCCGCCACCGGGTGCCCGGGTGGTGCCCTGCGAACTGGCCGACACCGCCGCCGTGCATTCGCTGGCGCAGGGCGTGGACGCCATCGTCCACCTGGGCGGTGTGTCGGTCGAAGGGCCCTTCGAGCCGATCCTGCAGACCAACATCCGCGGCCTGCACAACCTGTACGAGGCGGCGCGGCGCCAGGGCGTGCGGCGCATCGTGTTCGCGAGCAGCAACCACGTCACCGGCTGCTACGCGCAGGCGCAGACGATCAAGCCGCAAGACCCGCCGCGGCCCGATGGCAACTACGGCCTGAGCAAGCTCTTCGGCGAGGGCATGGCCAGTCTGTACTGGGACCGCTACGGCATCGAATCGGTCTGCCTGCGCATCGGCACCGCCACACCGGCACCGCCCGACCGGCGTGGCCTGTCGACCTGGATCAGCCTGCCCGACCTGCTGCGCCTGGTGAGCTGCGCGCTGACCGCGCCCGGCGTCGGGTTTCTGGTGGCCTACGGCATGTCGCGCAACACGCGTGCCTTCTGGGACACGCAGGACGCCTGGGCCAAGCTGGGCTACGTGCCGCAGGACGAAGCCGAAGCGCATGCCCCGCAAGTGCAGCAACTGCAACAACCCGAGGGCCCCGAGCGGCTCCTGCAAGGCGGCAGCTTCCTGGGCATCGGGCCCTTCGATCACTGACAAACATTGACATTGACACCCACCGAGGAGAACTGACGATGAAGATTCAACGCACCCTGATCGCTGGCGCCGTGCTGCTGGCCGGCACCGCCCAGGCCGCCGAGTTCCGCAGCGCCGACGTCCACAACAGCGACGACTACCCCACCGTCGCGGCCGTCAAGCACATGAGCGAACTGCTCGCCGCCAAGAGCGGCGGCAAGCACAAGATCAAGGTCTTCAACAAGGGCGCCCTGGGCAGCGAGAAGGAGACCATCGACCAGGTGAAGATCGGCGCGCTGGAGCTCACGCGCGTCAACATCAGCCCCATGAATGCGATCTGCGCCAAGACGCAGGTGCCGACCATGCCCTTCCTGTTTCGCAGCGTCGAGCACATGCGCAAGACGCTCGACGGCCCGGTGGGCGAAGAGATCCTGAAGGGCTGCGAGGCGCAGGGCTTCATCGGCCTGGCCTTCTACGACAGCGGCGCGCGCAGCATCTACGGCCGCAAGGCGGTCAAGACGGTGGCCGACGCCAAGGGCATGAAGATCCGCGTCCAGCAGAGTGACCTGTGGGTGGCATTGATCGGCGCCATGGGCGCCAACCCCACGCCGATGCCCATCGGCGAGGTCTACACCGGCCTCAAGACCGGCCTCATCGACGCGGCCGAGAACAACATCCCCAGCTACGACGGCTTCAAGCACTTCGAGGCGGTGAAGTACTACTCGCGCACCGAGCACAGCATGGCGCCCGAGATGCTGCTGATGAGCAAGATCGTCTGGGACAAGCTGCCCGCGGCCGAGCAGGCCATGGTGCGCGCCGCGGCCAAGGAGAGCGTGGCCTTCCAGCGCAAGAAATGGGACGAACAAGAGGCCAAGAGCCTGGCCGTGGTGAAGGCCGGCGGCGCCGAGATCGTCGAGGTCGACAAGGCCGGCTTCCAGGCCGTGATGGCGCCGGTCTACGCCAAGTTCATGACCACACCCGACCTGCAGCGGCTGGTGAAGGCGGTGCAGGACACCCAGTGAGCCAGCCGGCGACGGGCGGCGCCTTCACGCGCTTGTGCGCGGCGCTGTCCAAGGCCGCACTGGTGCTGGCCGTTTGCGGACTGATCGCGCTCATCCTGTGCGTGCAGTACCAGGTGGTGGGCCGCTACGTCTTCAACGACACGCCCACCTGGGCCGAGGCGCTGGCCATGCTGCTGGTGCTGTTCGTCACCGCCTTTGGGGTGGCGGTGGGCGTGCGCGATGCCGGGCACATCGGTCTCGAGTCGCTGATCTCGCTGCTGCCCGAGCGCATCCGCGTCAAGCTGGAGATGCTGGTGCACGCGCTGGTGGCGGTGTTCGGCGTGCTCATGCTGAAGAGCGGCTGGCTCTGGGCGACGCTGAAGTGGGACGAGAAGAAGCCCATGCTCGGCCTGCCCGAAGGCATCGACTACGTGCCGCTGGTGATTGCCGGCACGCTCATCGTGCTGTTCTCGGTTGAACACGTGATTGCGCTATGGCAGGGCAAGCGGGTGGAGCCGGCATGGAACTAGCGGTTCTGGCGGGCTCGTTCACGTTGCTGCTGATCATTGGCGTGCCGGTGGCCTTTGCCATCGGCCTGAGCAGCGTCGCGACGATCCTGGTCGCCGGCATGCCGGTGGCCATCGTGTTCCAGAAGATGGTCGGCGGCATGCAGGTGTTCAGCTTCCTGGCCATCCCGTTCTTCATCTTCGCCGGCGAGCTGATGCTGTACGGCGGCATCGCCGATCGCATCGTGCGCCTGGCCAACAGCCTGGTGGGGCACGTGCGCGGCGGCCTGGGCATGAGCAACGTCATCGGCTGCACGCTCTTTGGTGGCATTGCCGGCAGCCCGCTGGCGGATGTCAGCGCGATGGGCAGCGTGATGATTCCGCTGATGAAGAAAGAGGGCTACCACGCCGACTACGCGGTCAACGTGACCACGCATTCGTCGCTGGTGGGGGCGCTGATGCCGACCTCGCACAACCTCATCATCTTCAGCCTGGCCACCACCGGCATCGCCAGCGTCAGCATCCTCAGCCTGATCCTGGCCGGGCTGATCCCGGCGCTCATCCTCACGGCCTGCAACCTCGTCGCCGCGTACTGGGTGGCGGTGAAGCGCGGCTACCCCACGCACGGCCCCTTCCCGGGCTGGCACGCGGTGCTGGTGGCCTTCCTGGCGGCGCTGCCGGGCCTGCTGATCGTGGTCATCATCCTGGCCGGCATCCTGTCGGGCGTGTTCACGGCCACCGAGTCGGCGGCGACGGCCGTCTTCTGGGCGCTCATCATCACCGTGCTGGTTTACCGCACGCTGAGCTGGCCCAACTTCGTCAAGGCCTGCGCCAAGGCCTGCAAGACGACCGGCGTGGTGCTGCTGCTGATCGGCATCAGCTCGGCCTTCGGCTACTTCATGGCGCTGTACGAGGTGCCGCAGAAGACCGGCGATCTGATGAAGCTGGTGACCACCGAGCCCTGGCTGATCTTCCTCATGATCAACGTGCTGCTGTTCGTGTTGGGCACGTTTCTGGACATGGCGGCCACCATCCTCATCTGCACGCCCATCTTCCTGCCCATCGCGCAGCAGTTCGGCATGGACCCGGTGCAGTTCGGCATCATGCTGCTCATCAACTGCGCCCTGGGCCTGAACACGCCGCCGGTGGGCACGGTGCAGTTCGTGGGCTGCGCCATCGGCGAGATCAGCGTCGGCGAGGTGATGAAGTCGATCCTGCCGTTCTACGGCGCGCTCACGGCCACCATGATGCTGGTGACCTACGTGCCGGCGTTCTCGCTCTGGCTGCCGGGCTTGTTCAGGTAGGCCGCGCCAGTCAGAGCGCTGAGGCTCAGAACCTGTACTTGGCGTTCAAGTAGTACTGGCGCCCCGAGACATCCTGGCGCTGCAGTTCGTTCACGCCGTAACGGTACTGCGAGCGGACCGGGTCGGTCAGGTTGGTGGCGCTGAAGTTGAGCTCGAAGTTGTGGCTGAACTTGTAGCCCGCCGAGAACGCGACGTTGGTGACTGGTGCCGCCCAGGTCAGCGCCGTGCTCGGCAGCGTGACACCCTGGATGACCGTATTGGCCTGGGCGTTGGAGTTGGGCGCCGGTGCGGTGGCGCTGGCCACGTATTCGCCGCGGTAGTTGACGACCACGCGCGCGCTGAACTTGTCGTCTTCGTAGTACAGGCCCAGGTTGCCCGCCCACTCCGACGCGCCCGTCATGGGGCGGCCGTCGTCGACCGAGGTCATGGAGCGGCTGACGTTGCTTGTCACGCCGAAACCGGTGTTGCCGATGGGCTGCTCGTAGCCGATGTCGAAGCCGCGGATGCGCGCACCCTGCTGGCCCGCCGAGATCACGAAGTAGGTCTTGAGCGTGTCGGTCACCGGGTCGAGCAACTCGATCGAGCTGTCTTGCGTGAGGCCGCCAAACTTGGTGTAGCCGGTGATGTTGGATTCAAAGAAGCCCACCGTCAGCACCGAGCGCGGCGCGAAGTACCAGGACCAGTTGAGGTCGGCGTTGATCGACGACAGCGGCTGCAGGTTGGGGTTGGGGCCGATCACGGTGCAGATGCCGGTGGTGCCGCTGCAGGTCGGGCTGGTGGCGCCCTGCGCCCAGACGTTGTAGTTCTGCCGCGCCATGGTCTTGGACAGGCCCATGCGCAGGAACATGTCCTTCTGCATCTCGAGCTTCAGGTTCACGCTCGGCAGCAGGTTGTCAAAAGTGCGCTGGGTGGGCGCCAGGTAGTAGGGCTGGGTGTAGGCGGCGGCGGTGGTGAAAGTGGCACTGCCCAGCGGCTTGCCGAAGACGTCGCCGTCGTACCAGTTGTAGGTGTCCGCGGCGTCGACGATGGCACCCGGAAACCTGACGCAAGGCGTCACCGGTTTGCCCGGCTCGCTCTTGACGCAGCCCAGGCTGGCCGGGAGGCGGTTGACGATGTTGGCGGTGACCTGGGTGCGCACCAGGCGCAGGCCGAAGTTGCCCGAGATGTTGCCGTCCTGGAAGCTCTGCATCGCATAGAGGGCCGATTGGCGCTCGTTCATGTCGATGTAAGAATTCATCAGGCGGTCCCAGTCGTCGCCGAAGGAGCGCCACTGGTTGTCGATCCAGCCCTGCAGCGTGCCGGGCTCGTAATAGAAGCCGGAGTTGTCGAAGCCGCTGCCTATGCCCGAGGCAAAGTCTGCCGGAAACGACTGCAGCCCGGTGGTGGGCAGCGGGTCGTAGGGCACCCGCTTGCGCGTGTACACCCAGCGCTGGAAATTGCGCTTGTGGTCGGCGTGGCGCATGCCCACGTCCAGCGTCGTCAGGGCGCGCCAGTTGAGGTCGTACTCGGCGCTGATCGCGAGCGCGCTTTCGGTGTCCAGCGTGCGCGAGCGGCTGTTGCGCTGGGTGTACGCCTGGTAGCCCGTGCCGTCGGCGTT
>JANPMR010000054.1:0-2382 GCA_031427055.1 Rubrivivax sp. | reverse complement strand
CGACATCGATGTCGTGCTTCTCGTTCTTCTTGAGCAAGGGCCGCGAATCGGCCTCGACCACCTCGCCCGGCGTGCCGTCGTTGCCGACGCGAAAGCGCACGTAACCGCGCGCCTGCATGTCCTCGAAGAGCTCGACGAACTCGCCCTTGCGGTCGCGCACCACGGGCGCCAGGATCATCAGCCGCGTGTCTTCGGGCAGCGCCAGCACAGCGTCGACCATCTGCGCCACGCTTTGCGCCTGCAGCGCCACGCCATGGTCGGGGCAGTAGGGCGTGCCGGCGCGGGCGTAGAGCAGGCGCAGGTAGTCGTGGATCTCGGTGATGGTGCCGACGGTGCTGCGCGGGTTGTGGCTGGTCGCCTTTTGCTCGATGCTGATGGCGGGCGAGAGGCCCTCGATGACGTCGACATCGGGCTTGTCCATCAACTGCAAGAACTGCCGCGCATAGGCGCTCAGGCTCTCGACATAGCGGCGCTGGCCCTCGGCATACAGGGTGTCGAAGGCCAGGCTGCTCTTGCCCGAACCCGACAGCCCCGTGATCACCACCAGCGCGTACTTGGGGATGTCGAGATCGATGTTCTTGAGGTTGTGGGTGCGGGCCCCCCGTACCCGAAGCGTGCGGGTTTCGAGCATGGAACGGAGGTGCGATTCGCTGGGCATGATGGACGCGGTGGGCAACCGGCCATCATAACGACGCGGCCCTGGCCGGCCGACCCGGCTCTACGCGGCGGACCCGAGCACGCGCAGGATTTCGCGGCCGTAGGCCTCGAGCTTCTTGGCGCCCACGCCGCTGATGCCGGCCAGGTCGTCCAGCGACGCCGGCTGCTCGCGCGCCATCTCGGCCAGCGTGGCGTCGTGAAACACCACATAGGCCGGTAAGTTGTGTTCGCGCGCGACCTCACCCCGCCAGGCCTTGAGCGCCGCAAAGCGCCCGGTGGCGGCGTCGTCCAGGGGCACCGGGGGCGGCTTGCCAGCACGTCCCGCGGCGCCGCCGCGGCCGACCTTTTCGCGCCCCGCCTTGCCGCGCGGCTTGGTCTCGGCCGCCACGCGCAGGCGCACCGGCACCTCGCCGCGCAGCACCTCGCGCGCGCTGTCGGCCAGTGCCAGCGTGCTGAACTCGCCCTCGGTCTGCACGTGGCCCATGGCGATCAACTGGCGCAGCACCAGGCGCCATTGCGCCTCGCTCACGTCGGCGCCGATGCCAAAGGTGGACAGGCTCGCGTGGCCGCGCTCTGTGACCTTGTCGGTGAGCTTGCCGCGCAGCACGTCGATCAGGTGCACGGCGCCGTAACGCTGGCCGCCGGCCTGGCGAAAGCGGTAGATGCCGCTCAGCGCCTTGCGCGCCGCCTCGGTGGCGTCCCAGGTCGCCGGCGGCTGCACGCAGTTGTCGCAATTTCCGCAGACGTCACTGGCTTGCCCGAAGTACGCCAGCAGCCGCACGCGCCGGCAATCGTGCGCCTCGCTCAGCGCCAGCAGCGCATCGAGCTTGCCGCGCTGCAGGCGCTTGAAATCCTCGCCGGCCTCGCTCTCGTCGATCATGCGCCGTTGGTTGACGACATCGGCCAGGCCGTAGCTCATCCAGGCGTCGGCCGGCAGGCTGTCGCGGCCGGCGCGGCCGGTTTCCTGGTAATAGCTCTCGATGTTCTTGGGCAGGTCGAGGTGGGCCACGAAGCGCACGTCGGGCTTGTCGATGCCCATGCCGAAGGCGATGGTGGCCACCATCACCACGCTGTCTTCGCGCAAGAAGCGGTCTTGGTGCTTGCGCCGCACCTTGGCGTCCAGCCCGGCGTGATAGGGCAGGGCGCTCAGGCCTTCGCCTTCGAGCCAGGCCGCGGTTTCCTCCACCTTCTTGCGGCTCTGGCAGTAGACGATGCCGGCGTCACCGTCGTGCTCATCGCGCAAAAAGCGCAGCAACTGTTTGCGCGGCTCGTCTTTCTCGACGATGGTGTAGCGGATGTTGGGGCGATCGAAGCTGGCCACGAAGAGACGCGCGTCCTCAAGCTTGAGCCGCAGGATGATGTCGGCGCGCGTGTGGTCATCGGCGGTGGCCGTCAGCGCCAGCCGCGGCACGCCGGGAAACTGCTCGTGCAGCGCCGACAGGCCCAGATACTCTTCGCGAAAGTCGTGCCCCCACTGGCTGACGCAATGCGCCTCGTCGATGGCAAACAGGCTCAGCAGCCCGCGCTCGTGCAGCGACTCCATCATGGCCATGAAGCGCGGCGTGAGGATGCGTTCGGGCGCGGCGTAGAGCAGCGTCAGGCGGCCGGCGAGCATCTCGCGCTCGACGCGCCGCGCCTCGTCGCCGTCGAGCGTGCTGTTCAGGAAGGCGGCGTTGACGCCGAGCTCGTCGAGCGCGCCGACCTGGTCGTGCATCAGCGCGATCA
>JANPMR010000053.1:0-2427 GCA_031427055.1 Rubrivivax sp. | reverse complement strand
ATGCGGTGGGCCGGGCCGTACTGCAGGGCCGCGCTCTGGCTGGCGTCGGCGCGGTGGTCGGCCATGCCCGGCAGATCGTGCACCGCCTGATGCAGGCTGCCGCCCAGCGCGACATTGGTCTCTTGCGCGCCGCGGCAGATGGCCAGCAAGGGCACGCCGCGCGCCAGCACGCGGCGGATGAAGGGCAGCACCCAGGCGTCGCGCACGGCGTCCTGGGGCAAGCTGTCGTCGCGCACCGCCTCGCCGAAGTGGGACGGATGCAGGTTGGACGCCGAGCCGGTGAGCAACACGCCGTGCGCCAGGTCCAGCACGGTGTCGAAATCGGCCTCGGCCAGCAAGGGCACCACCAGCGGCAGCGCGCCGGCCAGCCGCACCGCGGCGGTGTACTTGTGGCCGGCGGTGTGGAACGGGTGCTCGCCCAGCATGCGGTTGCACGCGGGCAGCAGCACGATCGGTTGACGGGGGTTGTCGCGGCGCATGTTCGGGGTCAAGCGAGCATATCTCGCAGCCGGTACCAGGCCATGCCGAGCACCAGCGCCGGCGTGCGCAGGCGCGTGCCGCCCGGGAACGGCCGGTGGTGCAGCTTGGCAAAGACATCGAAGCGCGACGCGTCCCCTGCCATGGCCTCGGCCACGAGGCGCCCGGCCAGGCCGGTGAGCGCCAGGCCGTGGCCCGAGAAGCCCTGCAGGTAGTAGATGTTGCTGGCGTCGCCAACGCGGCCGAAGTCGGGCGCGCGGTTCATCGAGATGTCGACGAAGCCGCCCCATGCGAACTCGATGCGTCGGCCCTCGAGTTGCGGAAAGCTGCGCACCATGCGCTGGCGCATGCTCTGCGCCAGGCCCGATGGCGTGTGCGTGCTGTAGCTGACGCGGCCGCCATAGAGCATGCGGTGGTCGTCGGTGGTGCGGAAGTAGTCAAGCACAAAGTTGTTGTCGCAGACCGCGCTGCGCGAGGGGATGAGGCTGTCGGCCAATGCGACGTCCAGCACCTCGCTGCACGCAATGTACGTGCCCACCGGCATGATGCGAGCGGCCAGCGCGGGCACCAGAGCACCCAGGTAGACGTTGCCGGCCAGCAGCACCTGCTTGGCGCGCAAGCTGCCCTGCGCGGTGCGCAGCAGCGGCGCCGCGCCCTGTTGCAGCGCCAGCACCTCGCTGTGCTCAAAGATGCGCACGCCGGCGTCGGCGGCCGCGCGTGCCAGGCCGCGGGTGTACTTCAGCGGGTGCAGATGGCCCGAGCGCGGGTCATGGACGCCGCTGTGGAATTCTGGGCTGGCGATCCAGTGGCCCAGCTCGCCAGGTGACAAGCGCTGCAATGGGTAGCCGTAGACCGACTCGATGCGGTCGGCCCAGTCCGCCAGCTCGCGGCCCTTGCCCGGCGTGCGCGCCAGGCCCAGGTAGCCGTCGCGCCAGTCGCAGGCTATGCCGTGCTCGGCCATGCGTTCGCGCAGCAGGTCCAGCGCCTCGATCGACATCTGCCAGACGCGGCGCGCTTCGGCCAAACCAAGCTGCGCCTCGATGACATCCTGCTCGCAGGCCAGGCCATGGATGGCCTGGCCGCCGTTGCGGCCGCTGGCGCCCGAGCCGATCTCGCGCGCCTCGAGCAGCACGACGTCGAAGCCGCGGCGGCGCAGGTCGATTGCCGCCGACAAGCCGGCCAGGCCGCCGCCCACCACGGCCACGTCGCAGCTCGCGTCGCCTTGCAGCGCGGCAAACGCCGGCCCGCGCGGCGCCGTGGCCGTGTAGTACGAATTGCGCGTGAGCTCGAGATCGGTATCGAAAAGCGGCATGGGCCTCAGGCTTGCTCAGGCCGCGCGCCGGATGGCGCCGCGCAGGGTCTCGACCAGTTGCTCGATCTGCCCGGACTCGATGATCAGTGGCGGCGACAGCGCCACGGTGTCGCCCGTGGTGCGCACGAGCACGCCCTTGTCGTAGCAGTCGAGAAAGATGTTGAACGCGCGCTTGGCCGGCTCGCCTGGCAGCGGTGCCAACTCGATGCCGCCCACAAGGCCGATGTTGCGCACGTCGATCACATTCGGTTCGCCGCGCAGCGAGTGCACGGCTTGGGCGAACTGCGCTTCGAGCTCGCCAGCACGCGTGAGCAGGCCGTCTTCGGCGTAGGTGTCCAGCGTGGCAATGCCGGCCGCACAGGCCAGCGGATGCGCCGAGTAGGTGTAGCCGTGAAAGAACTCGATCAGGTGCTCGGGCCCGGTCATGAAGGCGTCGTGGATGCCCTGGCGCGCGATCACCGCACCCATCGGCACGCAGCCGTTGGTGATGCCCTTGGCGCAGACGATGAGGTCCGGCGTGACGCCGAAGGTCTGCGCCGCAAAAGGCTGGCCGGTGCGGCCGAAGCCGGTGATGACCTCGTCGAAGATCAGCAGGATGCCGTGCTTGGTGCACAGCTCGCGCAGGCGCTGCAGGTAGC
>JANPMR010000052.1:0-30382 GCA_031427055.1 Rubrivivax sp. | reverse complement strand
GCGCCCTGCATGCTGGCGCTCATCATGTTCCAGCGTGCCTCGCGGTCTTGCCCGTCGCGCGTGGCGAGCTCGATGTGCGCCCAGCCGCGTGCCAAGCCGTCGAGCGCGATGCCGTCGGCTGGCGGGTTGACGGCTGGCGCCATGAAGGTTTCCATGCAGTGCGCGATGGCGTCCATGCCGGTGGCCGCGGTCAAGCCGGGCGGCAGGCCGAGCGTGAGATCGGGATCGAGCAGCGCAGCCTTGGGCACCAGGTGCCAGCTGTGGAAGCCGAGCTTGCGGCCGTCGTCGACGATCACGATGGCGCCGCGCGCCACTTCGCTGCCGGTACCGGCGGTCGTGGGCACCGCGATGAGCGGCACGACGCGCTCCGTGATGAGCGCACTGCCGCCTTCGATGGTGGCGTAGGTCTTGAGCGGGCCCTCGTGGGTCGCCGCGATGGCCACGCCCTTGGCCAGATCGATGCTCGACCCGCCGCCCACCGCAACCAGACCGTCGCAGCCGGCTTGGCGGAACACCGCCACGGCGGCGCGCACGGCGGCCTCTGTGGGGTTGGACGGCGTGCCGTCAAACACCGCGTGCGGAGAATCGCCCAGCGCATCCAGCGCCATCTGCAGCACGCCGGCTGCACGCACCCCGGCGTCGGTGACGAGCAGTGGCTTGCGCATGCCGGTGCGGGCGCACTCGGCCCGCAACAGGCGCACGGCGCCGGGGTCGATGTCGATCTGGGTGATGTAGAGGATTCGCGCCATGGCTGAGGTGTGGAGCTTGTGTAGGGCAGGGTGAAAGTATGCTCTTGCAAGCTGCGACGCCGCGGTGGCAGACAAGAAGGCACGGACCCATGAAACGCAGTCAGTTCAGATTTCTCGACCGCCTGCGCGTGCGCTGGGCCGAGGTCGACATGCAGAAGATCGTCTTCAACGCGCACTACCTGATGTACTTCGATACCGCCGTGGCGGGCTACTGGCGTGCGCTGGCCATGCCGTACCACGAGGCCATGGAACATCTGCAGGGCGACCTGTATGTGCGCAAGGCGACGCTCGAGTACCTGGGCTCGGCGCGCTACGACGACCGGCTCGACGTGGGCGTGCGCCTTGCGCGCGTCGGCACCTCATCGTGCCGGTTCGAGGCCGCTGTGTTTCGTGGCGACCTGTGCCTGGTGCATGGCGAGCTGGTGTACGTCTTTGCCGATCCGGCCACGCAGACCAGCAAGCCGGTGCCGCCGGCGCTGCGCACACTGTTCGAGGACTTCGAGCGCGGCGACGTCATGGTCCGGACGCGCACTGCCAGCTGGGCTGAAGTGGGAGCCGCGTGCCGCGACATCCGGCAGACGGTCCTGGTCGACGAACTTGGCACGCCGGCCGCCTTGGCCGGCGACGTTGACGACGAAGCCGCCGTCCACGTGCTGGCGCTCAACCGCTTCGACATGGCGCTGGGCTGTGGCCGTCTGGTGCGCCGCAGCGACAGCGTGGCCCAGATCGGCCGCGTGGCCACGCTGGCGTCGATGCGCGGCAGTGGCATCGGAACGCAGGTGTTGGCGGCCCTGGTGGATGCGGCACGGCAGCGTGCTGTGCGCGTGCTGATGCTGACCGCGCGTGCCGACGCCGTCTCGCTGTACGAACGTGCGGGCTTCCAGGCCAGCGGGCCGATCTACGACGAAGCGGGCCTGCCGCACGTCGAGATGCGGTTCACGCTCTGACGCCCGCGGGCGCGCGCTGTGCTCAGCCGTGCAGGCGCTCGAACACCTCGACGTGCCGCTCGCCTTGCGCATAACCCGACAAGGCCGCCGCAGCGGCGGCCAGCACGCTGGCCTGCTGCGCGTCGTCCAAGCCGGCTGCGGTGCTGTAGGTCTCCATCAAGGTGACTTTGCCGGTAGCCGCGGTGTCCGTCCGCCGATACAGGCCCAACCGGAGGGCTGGCTGGGTACGGGTCAAGCGCTCATGGAAGGCCCGCGCCACCCGCATCGCGTCGTCGGCCCGGTCGGCATCGACATGCCAGTAGACAAACAGGTCCAGGTTCACGCCGCCTCGGTCGGGATCGCGTAGGGCAGTTCGGCCAATGTCAGCAAGGGGCCGTCGGCAGTGCCGGCATGCAAGGTGCCGTGGGCCATCGCCGCGAGCTTGAGCTCGATCAAGGCCGCGTGGCGCGTGTCGCCGGTCGTGCTCGCGCTGCCCGCCAACACCACCATGCCGGCCGGCTGGCCCGGGTCGGCGCTGTGGAAGATCTCCTGCCCCGGCTGCAGCGCCACTGCGCTGTCGACGACCATGCCGCGCCGCTTGAGGGTGCCGCGGTACTGGCTGCGCGCCACCACTTCCTGGCCGGGGAAGCAGCCCTTCTGAAAGTTGACACCGCCGACCAGTTCCAGATTCACCATCTGCGGCACAAACTGCTCCGAGGTGGCCGCGACGATGCGCGCAACGCCGCTGCGGGCTTCCAGCCAACGCCAATCGTCGAGCGCCAGTTCGGGACCGGGCGCTGTCGCGCCGGCGAGCAGCCAACGCGGCACGGCGTCACCGTCGACGGCAGCCGGCGGCAAGGCGATTGCGTCCCCGTACTCACCCACGGAACGGCTCCACACCGTCGTCGACGCGCCGGGCAAGGTGACGCCGACGCCGCCCCACAAGGGCAGCTCGGCGCTGGCGTCACTGAGCTTGCATTGGGCGCGCATCACATACATCGACAGCCGTTTGAGAACGGCGGGTAGCAGATCGGCGCTGCAGGCCAACAGAAACTCATCCGCCGCTGGCCGCCAGACCACAAACGTGGCCAGCAGGCGGCCTTTGACCGAGCAGTAGCCTGCCAGCCGAGCCTGACCCGCTTCGAGGTGAGTCATGTCCTGCGTCAACTGGCCGTGCAGGAAGCTGGCTGCATCGCCGCCGCGGGCGCGGATCAGGCCCCAGTCGGTGAGGCGCGTCCAGCCGTGGGGCAGGGCACTGTCGGGCGAGGTGGGCGTCATGGCCTCATTATCATCAGCAGACCATGGCGCTGCGGTTCTCAGGGTCTCGTCTCGCGCTGGCCTTGCTGGCGGCACTGTTGTTGCTGGCCGGCGCAGGCGGCAGCGCTGTGCTGTGGTGGCTTGACCGCCCCCTGACACTTGCGGCTGCACACGCCGAACTCTCCATCGAGACCGGCAGCACGCCGCGAGATGTCGCCCAGGCCTGGGTCGACGCGGGCGTGCAAACCTCGCCACGCCTGCTCTACGAGTGGTTTCGCTGGTCGGGCAAGGCGCGCCGCATCCGCGCCGGCAGTTACGAGATTGACACCGCCACATCGCCGCGGCGTTTGCTCGACAAGATGGTGCAGGGCGAAGAAGCGCTGGAGCAGGTGCGCTTCATCGAAGGCTGGACGCTGCGCCAGTTGCGCGCCGCACTTGCCGCCGCGCCGCAGCTCAGACCCAGCACGGCGGCCCTGGATGACGCGCAGTTGATGAGCGCGCTGGGCGCGCCCGGTCAACCCGCCGAGGGCCGCTTCTTCCCCGACACCTATGCCTACAGCCGGGGCGTGAGCGACCTGACCGTGCTGCGCCGTGCGCACGGTGCGATGCAACAGCGATTGGCTCAGGCCTGGGCGCAGCGTGCCGCCGACACGCCGCTGAAGACGGCCGACGACGCGCTGATCCTGGCCTCCATCGTCGAGAAGGAAACCGGCGCCGCGGCCGAGCGGGGCCTCGTGGCCGGCGTCTTCAGCAACCGGCTGCGCATCGGCATGCTGCTGCAGACCGATCCGACCGTGATCTACGGATTGGGCCCCGCCTTTGACGGCAACTTGCGCAAGCGCGACCTGTTGGCCGACGGCCCGTTCAACACTTACACCCGCGCCGGCCTGCCGCCGACGCCGATCGCGCTGCCGGGCATGGCCTCATTGCTGGCGGCGGTCCGGCCCGAGCCCACGCGGGCCTTGTACTTTGTGGCCCGCGGCGATGGCAGCAGCGCCTTCAGCGAGAACCTGGCCGAACATAATCGGGCGGTGACCGCGTACCAGAAAAAGCCGCAGGCGCGCCGATGAGCGGCGGGCGCTTCATCACCTTCGAAGGCATCGACGGCGCCGGCAAGAGCTCGCACATCGAGGCCCTGGCGCAGTGGCTGCGCCAGCGCGGTCACGAGGTGGTGCTGACGCGCGAGCCCGGCGGCACCGCGCTGGCCGAGACGTTGCGCGAACTGGTGCTGCACACGGCGATGGATTCCTTGACCGAAGCGCTGCTGATTTTTGCGGCCCGCCGAGATCATCTCGTGGCTCACATCGAACCTGCATTGACGCGCGGCGCCATGGTGCTTTGCGACCGCTTCACCGACGCCAGCTTCGCCTACCAGGGCGGTGGCCGCGGCTTCGATCTCACGGTGCTGGCGCAGCTAGAAGCCTGGGTGCAGCAGGGCCGCTCGCCGGACCTCACGATCTGGTTCGACCTGCCGGCCGCCACCGCCGCGGCGCGGCGTGCCGCGGTACGCGCACCGGATCGCTTCGAAGCCCAGGACGTCGCCTTTTTCGAGCGCGTGCGTGCCGGCTACGCCGCGCGCTGCGCGGACCAGCCACAACGCTTTGCCCGCATCGACGCGGCGCTCGAGCGCGCCGCAGTCTGGCTGCAGGTCGAAGCCGAAATGCGGCGCCGCACATGGTGCTAGGCGTCGTCGGCGAAGACGGCGAACTGCCGCTGCCGTGGCTGGCGCAACCGCTCGCCGACGCGCTGGCGCCCAAGCGCAGTCACGCGCTGCTGGTCCACGCGGCACCGGGCGCCGGCGCGCTGCCCTTTGGCATGGCCCTGGCGCAGGCATTGCTGTGCGAAGGCGCACAGCCCGCGCGCCGGCCCTGTGGCCGCTGCGGCAGTTGCCGCTTGGTGCAGTCCCACGTGCATCCCGACCTTCGCCTGTTGATGCCTGAAACTTTGCGGCGCGAGCACGACTGGCCGCTGGCCGAGGACAAGCCCGACGGTGAGGATGGCAAGCGCAAGCCGAGCCGGCAAATCCGCATCGACGAGGTGCGCAGCGTCATCGACTGGGTGTTCAAGACCAGCGCGCGCGGCCGCGGCAAGGTGGCGCTGTTGCATCCGGCCGATGCGCTGAACCTGCAGTCGGCGAATGCGCTTCTCAAGACCCTGGAAGAACCTCCGGCCGGAACGCGAATCGTGCTGACGACGGCCGATCCAGCCCTCATGTTGCCGACCGTGCTGAGCCGCTGCCAGCTCCTCACCTTGCCCAATGCCCCGGTTGCGCAGGCCGCATCGTGGCTCGCGGCGCAGGGTGTATCCGAACCCGAGGTGCTGCTCGCGGCGTGCAGCGGGCGCGTGCTCGACGCGCTGGCACTGGCGCGTTCTGGCGTCGACGCACGCGCCTGGCTTGCCGTGCCTGCCGCGGTGGCGCAGGGGCACGGCGCCGTGTTTGCGGGCTGGCCCTTGCCGCAGGTCATCGACTCACTGCAGAAGCTCTGTCACGACGCGATGGCACGTGCCTGCGGTGCCGCGCCCCGCTTCTTTGGCACGGTTGGCGTACCGCCGGGCGCCGCGGTGTCGGCACTTGCCGCTTGGTCGCGAGAGCTTGATCGCGTCGCGCGCAACGATCAACATCCCTGGCATGAGCCGCTGATGATCGACGCGCTGGTGCTGGATGCGTCGCGCGCCTTGGCAACACCACGGCCCGCCGGCCCCGCAGCCGCCCGCCGCTTGGATACACTTCCACGATGAATGAACGTGCGCCTACCCGATCCGGCGGCCTCGGCCCGCCGGTGCTGCCGGCTCAAGCCGGCGCCGCCGCAGCCGCGGGCCGGCCGGCGGTCATCCAACTCGTGTTCCGCGAGAAGGGCGCGCTGTACGCCGCCTACATACCGATCTTCACCGACGGGGGTCTGTTTGTACCGACCAACCGCGAGTACCGGCTGGGCGACGACATCTACCTGTTGATGTCGCTGCCTGAGGACCCGCAGCGTTTTCCGGTTGCCGGCAAGGTGGCCTGGATAACGCCGGCCAACGCGTCCGGCGGCCGCACCCAGGGCGTGGGCGTGCGCTTCCCCAACGACGAGAAGTCGCGTCAGCTCAAGATCAAGATCGAAGAAGTGCTGGGCACCTCGATCCAGTCGGCCAAGCCCACCCAGACCCTCTGACCGGACGGGCGGCGCCACGCGGCGCCGCGCGGCGCGGGTATACGCCCATGTTCGTCGACTCCCATTGCCACCTGAGCTTTCCGGAACTGCGTGATCGGCTGCCGGAGATCCGAGCCACCATGGCCGCCGCGGCAGTTGATCGCGCGCTCTGCATCTGCACGACGCTCGAGGAGTTTCCGCTTGTGCACGGCCTGGCCACCGAACACGACAACTTCTGGTGCACTGTGGGCGTGCATCCGGACAATGAAGGTGTTCACGAACCGAGCCTCGACGAGTTGCTTGAACGCGCTGCACTTCCACGCGTGGTTGCCATCGGCGAGACCGGCCTGGACTACTACCGGCTCAACGGCCGCAGCGTGAACGAGATGGCCTGGCAGCGGCAGCGGTTCCGGGTCCACATCCGCGCCGCGCGGGCGAGCGAGTTGCCCTTGGTGGTGCACACGCGAAGCGCCAGCGCCGACACTTTGGCCATCCTGCGCGAGGAGGGCGGGGCGCCCGGCGTTTTCCACTGCTTCACCGAGACCATGGCCGTCGCGGCGGCTGCGCTGGACCTTGGCTTCTACATCTCGTTTTCCGGCATCCTGACATTCAAGAGTGCCATCGAGCTGCAGCAGGTCGCGGCGATGGTTCCGCTGGACCGCTGCCTGATCGAGACCGACAGCCCCTACCTGGCGCCGGTGCCGCACCGCGGCCGGACCAACCAACCGGGCTGGGTGCCGCATGTGGCGGCCAAGCTCGCGCAGATCAAGGGCATCGAGGTCGAGGAGGTGGCACACGCCACCACGCGCAACTTCGACGCCCTGTTCAAGCGTGTCAACCGGGAGGCGAGCAGTGTTTAGAAATTACATCAAGAATGTCGCGTATCTATTTGTTGCTGCATGTATTTCAAGCGCACACGCAGGATCGTACGTGGACTTTTTTCGGGCCGTGAACGTGGATGACGCACGCACAGTCACTGAACTTCTGTCGCGCGGATTCGACGCCAACGCGCCCAACGAGCAGGGTCACAGCGGCCTGTACCTGGCTTTGCGCGAGGGCTCGGTCAAGGTCTTCGACGCGCTGATGACGCATCCGGGCTTGCGGCCGGACGCCGTCAACGCGTACGACGAGACGCCGATGATGATGGCCGCGCTGCGCGGCAACGTCGATGCCTTGCAGCGGCTTCTCGACCGCGGCGCGGCGGTCAACCGCAGCGGATGGACGCCGCTGCACTACGCCGCGTGCAGCACCGAACCCCGCGCCGTGGCGCTCTTGCTCGAGCGCGGTGCCGACATCGAGGCCGCCTCGGCCAACGGAACCACGCCGCTGATGATGGCGGCACGCTACGGCGCCGAGAGCGTTGTCTTCACCCTGGTTCGACGGGGCGCCAGCACCGCCGCGCGCAACGGTCTGGATCTGGATGCGGCGGCGTTTGCACGGCTGGCGGGACGCGAACCGCTGGCCCGCCAGCTACTGGCGGCGGTGCGGTAACGGCGTGTGTGTCACGCCGTTCGTGTCAGAAGTCATCTGACAGCGGCTTTGGGCGCACCCTGACTCGGCTTCGCCACGGACGCGGCGTAGAGTGCTGGAAGGCCGGCTCTCGGCCCTTGGAGTACCGACATGGCCCACCCAGCGCCGCAACGCAACCCGTTCATGCTCATGCTTCACCCGGAGGTGGTGCTTGCCGCCATCGAGAAGTCAGAGCGACTCGGCCAGCTGAATCGTCACCTTTGCCGGCCGCTCGACCGGCCGGCGCCGGCAGCCGCCGATGCGCCGGCATCTGCACGCGAAGGTGACGAGCCCGTCGACTCCGACGTGTGATGCCGTGACTGCCCGTGTTGGCGGACGCGGAATCGGTACCGCCTGCGCCGCCTTCTTTGGGCCGGTTTCACCCCTTGGAGTGTGGCCACGCTGAGCGTTGATGTTCTGCGTGTGCTGAACCACACCAGCGCCAACACGGCGCCTGCCGCCAGCAAGACCGCAGTCCGGTTGCTTCGGGTCCAGCCGACGACAGCCTGAACCACCGGGATGGCGGCATCCAGCCGCAGATCGATGTCGTCACCGACTCTTCGAGCCGAGCCGGTGGACGTGCTCGACTTTTCCGCTCCACGCTCGCGCGCAATGATCTCCGGCTCGCGCGTCATGGCATCGGGGCGAGTGGCAGTCGGTGTTGCGCCGAGACCGAACAGTCCGCCCGTGGCCTGATCCGCGGGCGCCTTGCGCTCCTTGGGCAGCTTGGGCACCGGTCGCGTCCAGTCTTCGACCTCGGGATGGCGCCCGTCAACCGACACCGCGGCACCGCGCACCTTGAGGTCCGGCACGGCGGGGTTCGATCGGGTTGCGGCTGGCAACTCGGGCGCAGCCCGCGTGTCGCCGAGTGGCTGGAGGGCTGGAGCCGCCGCTTGTTTGTCGGGTTCCGACGCCGGGTCTGCCGGTGACGGCGCGGCCAAGCCGCCGACAGCCGTCAAAGCGATCACGCCTCCAACAAACATCCTCAAGCTGCGGCGAATCCGTGCGTTCATTGTTCCTGGTTCGATCTCGAGGCGTCACCGTCCACGGTGGTGCCCGCGCCGAAAACCCACGCAATTGGCGCACCTGATCGAAAAGGCCTTTTGATATCAATGGGTTGGATGTGTCTCGTGGCACCCATGCCTGGCTGTTGTAAAGCGAATCGACGGGATAGCGCAGCTCAGAGTCTCTTATGACTTGTGCACAATGTATATTATGTTAACTAACGTGTGCACGGCATCTCACCGAACGGGCGGCAACGTCGACTCGGAGCGCGCGTACATCTCGCTCGCTGCACGCAGACGCTGGCGCACCGCTTGCACGAGCTCCGGCGGCTCCAGCACCCGCACCTGTTCGCCCTGGCGCAGCAAGTCCATCACCAGTTCGGTGTCGTCGACATACGGCAAGCGCAACTCATAGCCGCCATCGTCAAGCCACCGGCCTTGCTGCTCGCGATGCCATTCCTCGCGGCTGGCCCACTGCGCGGCCTGGGCGTCAAAGCGCAGGACGGCCCAGCGCCGCTCGCCGCCCGCGTAAATGCCGTAGCCGGCGTCCATCGCGGCCTCGACGCGCTTCATGGCCACGTCGCGTGCCTTGCCATCGAGCACCGAGGCCTGCTCGATGGCGTCCAGCGCAAAGCGGCGCAGCGCGTCGACGCGGTGGCACCAGGCGTCGAGGTACCAGGTGCCACGGTAATGCACCAGACGCTGCGGCGAGACCTCGCGCTCGCTCACCTCGCCGCGGCCGCGCGTCAGGTAGCGCAGGTGCAGGCGCTTGCGCCCCAGCAACGCGGCACTGACACGCTCGAAGAAGCGGCTGGGAACGGGTCGACGCAAGGCAGTGACGACCTTCACCCGTTTCATGATGCGCGCGGCCGCATCGCCGCCTTCACCGCGCTCAAGCAAGTGGTGAATGCGGTCGAGCAGCGGCTGCAGATGTCGACTTAGAAAGCCGCCGCCGTCCAGTCCGGCTAGCACCTGTTGGGCCGTCAGCAGCGAGTAGAGCTCGGTCTCGTCGAACCACAGGCCGGGCAGTTCGTGCTTCGGCCCGGAAAGCTCGCGCCCGAAGCGATAGCCGTTGGCGTCACGGTCGTAGTCGATGGGCGCGCCCATGCGGCTGCGCAGGTACTCCAGGTCGCGCTTGAGTGTGGCGGGCGAGACTTCGAGTTCTTCGCGCAGCGCGGCAAAGCTGACGCAGCCGCGCGCACGGATCAGCGTCTCGATGCGGTACAGGCGTTCGGTCTGGCGAGCCATCGGGCAGGCTTCAGGACAAGCCGACGATCAGGCCTTGCGCGTCGAGGTCGATGCGCTCGGCCGCTGGCGCTTTGGGCAAGCCCGGCATGGTCATGATGTCGCCGCAGACCATCACCACAAACTCGGCGCCTGCCGCCAGCCGCACCTCGCGCACGTCGAGCACATGGCCGTTGGGCGCGCCGCGCAGCGTGGGGTCGGTGGCAAAGCTGTACTGGGTCTTGGCCACGCAGACCGGAAAGTGGCCATAGCCCGCGGCCTGCAGGCGTTCGATCTGCGCGCGCACGCCAGCGCCGGCGCGCACCTCAGCCGCACCATAGATGCGTGTGGCCAGCTTGCCCAGCTTGTCCCACAGCGTGTCACTGTCGTCATAGGCAAAGCGCACTGCGGCGCCCTGCCCGCTCAGGCGCACCACTTCATGGGCCAATTCGGTGGCGCCGCGGCCGCCCTCGGCCCAATGGCGCGCCGTGGCCACGGCCACGCCCAGGCGGCCGATGCGCTCGCGCAGCAGCGCGTGTTCGGCCTCGGTGTCGCTGGCAAAGTGGTTGAGCGAGACCACGCAGGGCAAGCCGAACACCTCACGCAGGTTGTGCAGATGGCGCTCCAGGTTGGCCAGGCCGCGCTCCAGCGCCGGCAGGTTCTCGGCGCCCAATTCCTTGAGCTCCACACCGCCGTGGAACTTGAGCGCACGCACGGTGGCCACCAGCACCGCCGCAGCCGGACGAAGGCCTGACTTGCGGCACTTGATGTCGATGAACTTCTCGGCCCCCAGATCGGCGCCAAAGCCGGCCTCGGTCACCACGTAGTCCGCAAGGCGCAGCGCGGCGCGGGTCGCGATGACGCTGTTGCAGCCGTGCGCGATGTTGGCAAACGGGCCGCCGTGCAGCAGCGCCGGGTTGTTCTCGATGGTCTGCACGAGATTGGGCGCCAGCGCGTCCTTCAGCAGCGCCGCCATCGCGCCGGCCACGCCCAGGTCGCGTGCGCGCACCGGCTGCCGGCCGCGCGTCTCGGCCACGATGATGCGGCCGAGCCGCTCTTTCAGGTCGGCTAGTGAGTCGGCCAGGCACAGGATGGCCATCACCTCGGATGCCACCACGATGTCGAAGCCGTCCTGCCGCGGGTAGCCGTTGGCCGGGCCGCCCAGGCCGACGGTGATCTGCCGCAGCGCGCGGTCGTTCATGTCCATCACACGGCGCCAGCTGATGCGGCGCACGTCGATGTCCAGCGCGTTGCCGTGGTGGATGTGGTTGTCGAGTGCCGCGGCCAGCAGATTGTTGGCCGCACCGATGGCATGAAAGTCGCCGGTGAAGTGCAGGTTGATGTCTTCCATCGGCACCACTTGGGCACGGCCGCCGCCGGTGGCACCGCCCTTGAGCCCGAACACCGGCCCCAGCGAGGGTTCGCGCAGCGCGATCATCGCCCGCTTGCCAATGTGGTTGAGCGCGTCGCCCAGGCCCACCGTGGTCGTCGTCTTGCCCTCGCCGGCCGGCGTGGGGCTGATGGCGGTCACCAGGATCAGCTTGCCTTCGGGGCGCTCGGCCAGCGACTCGACGAAGGGCAGCGACAGCTTGGCCTTGTGGTGTCCATAGGGCACGAGGTGCTCGTCTGCAATGCCGAGCCGATCACGCGCGATGTCGGTGATGCGGCGCAATGTGGCCTGGCGGGCGATCTCGATGTCGCTGGTGGGCAAGTGGGTCTCCGGGTGTGGTTTCTGCCCGGTGATTGTGGCGTCAACGGCAGCGGCGCCGACGAGCCGGCCGCGTGCTGAATACGGGCCGATTCAGCCCATCGTGTCGAGCAGCGCGCCCGTCATGCGGTCGCTGCTGCGGAACACCGCCAAGTTGGCCAGAAACGCGCTCTTGGCCTGGAGCAGGCCGATCATGTCGCTCTCGAGCGAACCCGTGTCAGGTGAGGCCTGGGCCAGCGATGTGGTGACGCCGCCGCCAGATACGGCCGCGGCCTGCACTTGCTGGCGGCGAAAGCCACCGGTATGTGTG
This sequence comes from Rubrivivax sp., assembly GCA_031427055.1. Lineage (GTDB taxonomy): Bacteria > Pseudomonadota > Gammaproteobacteria > Burkholderiales > Burkholderiaceae_C > Rubrivivax. The sequence goes on along the minus strand of JANPMR010000052.1, from coordinate 18,561 downwards.
TTGGCGATGTTGTGGGCCGACACCTGCAACTGCGTCTGGGCGGCCCGCATGCCAGAAAGCGCGATCAAGGGCGTGATGTTCATGTCGTACAGCTTAGCCGCGCCGCAGCGGCCGCGGCGCAGCGCGGGCGCCGACTATTCACGCGGGCGGCAGCTCAGGTGCGGTACAGCGGATCCACCCGGTCAAGCCGCCGCAGCATGGCCGGCCAGACGAAGGCGCCGCCCATGCCTCCCGTTTGCACCCGCAGCGCCTGTGCCGTGCCGGCGATGATGGCCGGATCGACCGCAATCAGTTCGCCGCCGGCCTGCGCGGCCAGCTGGATCTGGCAGGCGTTCTCAAAGGTGTACATGCTGAGGAAGGCATCGGCCACCGTGCGGCCCACCGTCAACAGGCCGTGATTGCGCAGGCAGAGGAAGTGCTTGTCGCCCAGATCGGCCTGCAGGCGCGGCTTTTCGTCGGGGCGGAAGGCCACACCTTCGTAGTCGTGATAGGCCAGCGAGGCCAGCACAAAGGTGCTCTGCTGGCTGATGGGCAACAGGCCGCACTTCTGCGCCGACACCGCCACGCCGGCGCGCGTGTGGGTATGCAGCACGCAGCCGGCATCGTCGCGCACCGCATGCACGGCGCTGTGGATCGTGAAGCCGGCCGGGTTGACCGGAAACGGGCTGTCCTGGAGCTTGTTGCCGTCCTGGTCGACGCGGATCAGCGACGAGGCCGTGATCTCCTCGAACATCAGGCCGTAGGGATTGATGAGGAACTGGTGCTCAGCGCCAGGCAGACGCGCACTGATGTGGGTGAAGATCAGGTCGCCCCAGCCGTGCAGCGCCACCAGGCGGTACGCTGCGGCCAGGTCGCAGCGCAACTGCCACTCCTCGGTGCTGACCTTGTCCCTGAGTAAAGTGATCTCCATCGCGCGCTTCCTGGTTTGGCATCACGCGCCGTACAGAGCAGCGCGCGGTGGCGGCATCACAGGCCGCAGCGCTAGCGTAGCACCCGCGCGCAGCGGGCCTCAGAAGTGCGGGCCTCAGAAGACCACCGTGCGCAGCCCGTTGAGCATCACGCGATGCTCGGCATGCCAGCGCACGGCGCGCGCCAGCACGACGCTTTCGATGTCCTTGCCGATGCGCACGAAGGTCTCGACGCTGGCACTGTGGGCCACGCGCTGGGTCTCCTGCTCGATGATTGGGCCCTCATCCAGATCGCCCGTCACGCAGTGCGCGGTCGCGCCCACCACCTTGACGTCGCGGGCGGCGATGGCTTCGAGGATGCGAGCCTCTTGCGCCGGCTTGCCCTCGCTCATGGGCAGGTGGTGAAACGGGATGCCGTACCAGTCCACCATGCGTCGCAGGTCCTCGTGGTTGGAGACCACCCCCACCACGTCCACTGGCAGCTCGCCCGCATGCCACTGGTGCAGCAAGTGGTTGAGGCAGTGGCCGTGCTTGCTCACGGCCAGCAACACCTTCATGCGTTCGTCGGCCGCGTGCAGCGTCAACGCCATCTCGAAGCGCTACGCCACCGGCGCCATCACGGTCGTGAAGTCACCGCGCGAGGTAAATCGCGTGCCGGTCGGGCGGAACACGGTGCGCATGAAGAAATGGCCCGTGTCCTCGTCGCCATAGTGCGACGACTCGATGATGAAAGCATCGGCCGCGGCCAGCGCCGAAGCCACCGCGGCGCCGATGCCCACGGCGTCGCGGCAGCGCACGGTCAGGATGTAGGGCTTGCTCATCGGTGCGGGCCCGTTCGGGGGCAAAAAAAGAAGGACGGGCCTATGGGGCGCGTCCTTCTTGCCAGTCTGGCGGAGTCGAAGGGATTCGAACCCTTGAGGCAGGTTTTGCCCACCTACTCCCTTAGCAGGGGAGCACCTTCGGCCACTCGGTCACGACTCCGGCGAAGACGCGCATTCTAGCCGCATCGGCGGCGGCGCTCAGGCCTCGGCGATGGCCTCGCCGTCCAGCCCGAAGGCCCTGTGCAGCGCGCGCACCGCAAGCTCCATGTACTTCTCGTCGAGCACCACGCTGGTCTTGATTTCGCTGGTGCTGATCATCTGGATGTTGATGCCCTCTTCCGAGAGTGTGCGAAACATCGTGCTCGCCACGCCCACATGGCTGCGCATGCCGATGCCGACGATCGACACCTTGCAGATCTTGGCGTCGCCGCGCAGGTCGGCCGCGCCGATGACGGGCTGCACCTTGGTCTTCAGAACCTCCATCGTGCGCGCGTAGTCGTTGCGGTGCACGGTGAACGAGAAGTCGGTGCGGCCGTCATGTGAGACGTTCTGGATGATGACGTCGATGTCGATGTTGGCGTCGGCCACCGGGCCCAGGATGCTGTAGGCGATGCCCGGTCGGTCGGGCACACCAATGACACTGATCTTGGCCTCGTCGCGGTTGAACGCGATGCCGGCCACCACGGCTTGTTCCATCTTTTCGTCCTCCTCGAAAGTGATCAGGGTGCCCGAGTTGGCCTCTTCCTCGATCGGGATTTCCCAGGGCGTGAAGCTGCTCAGCACGCGCAGCGGCACCCGGTACTTGCCGGCAAACTCCACCGAGCGGATCTGCAGCACCTTGCTGCCCAGGCTGGCCATTTCGAGCATCTCTTCGAAGCTCACAGTGGCCAGGCGGCGCGCCTCGGGCACGACGCGCGGGTCCGTCGTGTAGACGCCATCGACGTCGGTGTAGATCAGGCACTCAGCGGCGCCCAGCGCCGCGGCCACGGCCACGGCAGAGGTGTCGCTGCCGCCGCGGCCCAGCGTGGTGACGTTGCCTTCGGTGTCGATGCCCTGGAAGCCCGCGATGATGACGACGCGGCCTTCGGCCAAGTCGGCGCGCACCTTGACATCGTCGATGCGCGAGATGCGTGCCTTGGTGAAGGCGGAGTCGGTTTCCACCGCCACCTGCCAACCGCCGTAGCTCACCGCCGGCACACCCTGGGCCTGCAGAGCCAACGCCAGCAGGCCGACCGAGACCTGCTCGCCGGTGGCGGCCACGGCATCGAGTTCACGCAATGCTTCGGGTGTGTTGGGATTGGGCATCAACTCCCGGGCCAAGCCGAGCAGGCGGTTGGTCTCGCCCGACATGGCCGACGGCACCACCACCAGCTGATGGCCGGCGCGCACCCACTTGGCGACGCGTTGCGCCACGCTGCGGATGCGCTCGGTGGTGCCCATCGAGGTGCCACCGTACTTGTGAACGATCAATGCCATCGCTTGTGCTGAGGGTGCTGGGACGGATGCCGGGCCGCGCTTGCCCGCTTGGGCCATGCGTGGCGGCATTTGCTGCCATGCACAAACCCTCAATTCTAGCGGCCGGGCTGGCGGCGCCCTGTCGCCGTGCTGTCGCCGCCTTGTCGCTTTGCTGTCGGTACAGGCAGGCGTCTAACGCGGGGCGATGCGCGGCACGCCGCCGGCGGCGGCGAGCAGGGCGGCAGTGAAGTGCAGCCGGGCCCGGTGCCGGTGCAATTCGCCGCCAGGCGCTGGCCAGCGCCGCGCATGCGGCAAGGGCAACTCGGCATCCAGCCGCGTCAGCAGCGTCTCGGGCGGCAACTGGCCCGTGGCATCGGCCAGCCAGGCGCGCAGCAGGTTGCGCCGACGCGCCGGCGGCAGCGCCATCCAGGGTGCAATGCCCAAGCTGCCGCTTGCGATCACGCCGGTCGCGTCGAGCGCCGCGACTTCCTCGGCCAAGCGGGCTGCCTGCTGGGCGCGCGCAGCAGCGGCGGCCAGCGTCTGTTCGGCTTGCGGGAAGGCCGCGCTGAGCGCCGGCCACACCGCGCGCCGCAGGCGTCCGCGCGCCAGATCGCGGGCGGCATTGCTGGGGTCATCGGCATGGCGCAGTCGATGGCGCCTGCCGTAGGCCTCGATCGCCTCGCGCGGCAGCGCCAGCCAGGGCCGGGCCCAGGTGATGCCGCCGCGCAGCGCCTGCACCGGCATCGCGGACAGACCCGCCGGCCCGGCGCCGCGCAGCGCCTGCAGCAGCCAGGTCTCGGCCTGATCGCGACGGTGATGCGCCAGCAGCACGAGCGGGCACGCAGCGTCGTGCGCCATCTCGGCCAGTGCGCAGTAGCGCCCGTCGCGCGCCCAGGCTTCGACGCTCTCACCCGGCGCGGGCCGGCCGCTGAGATGCCGGCTGTCGAACCCGGCGCCCCAGCGGCGCGCTTGTTCGCGCACCTGCCGCAGCCAGGTATCCGCGTCGGCCATGAGGCCGTGATGCACATGCAGCGCCAGCACCTCGATGCCCAGCGGCGCTGCAGCGCGCAGCGTGCAATGCAGCAGTGCCGTCGAGTCGCGGCCCGCGCTGGCGGCCACAGCCACCCGGCGCGGCGACGCCATCAGCTCTCCTTGGTGTCGCTGAAGCGGCCGTAGGCGCGCAGCCGCTCGTAGCGGCGCTGCAGCAGCTCTTTCACCGACAGATCGGCGCTGTGACGCAGGGCGTCGCCCAGGGTGCGCTTGAGCTGCGCGGCCATCCAGGGGATGTCGCGGTGCGCACCGCCAACGGGCTCATTCACGATCTTGTCGATCACGCCCAGGGCCTTGAGTCGGTGCGCAGTGATGCCCAGTGCTTCGGCGGCCTCGCTGGCCCGCTCTGCGGTCTTCCAGAGGATCGACGCGCAGCCCTCGGGCGAGATCACCGAGTAGACGCTGAACTGCAGCATCAGCACCTGGTCGGCCACGCTGATGGCCAGCGCGCCGCCCGAGCCGCCCTCGCCGATGATGGTGCTGACGATGGGCACCTCGAGCTGCGCCATCTCGAAGATGTTGCGGCCGATGGCCTCACTCTGGCCGCGCTCCTCGGCACCGATGCCGGGGTAGGCGCCGGGCGTGTCGACGAAGGTGAAGACCGGCAGGCCGAATTTCTCGGCCAGCTTCATCAGGCGCAGTGCCTTGCGGTAGCCCTCGGGGCGGCTCATGCCGAAGTTGCGCAGCGTGCGCTCTTTGGTGTCGCGGCCCTTCTGGTGGCCCAACACCATGCAAGGCTGGCCGTTGAACCGCGCCAGGCCGCCGACGATGGACAGATCGTCGGAAAAGTGGCGGTCGCCGTGCAGTTCTTCGAAGTCGGTGAAGATCTCGCGCACGTAGTCCAGCGTGTACGGGCGCTGGGCGTGGCGGGCGATCTGCGTCACTTGCCAGGGCGTGAGGTTGGCGTAGATGTCGCGCGTCAGTTGCTGGCTCTTCTGGCCCAGGCGCTCGATCTCTTCGGAGATGTCGACCGCCGATTCGTTTTGCACGAATCGCAACTCGTCGATCTTCGACTCGAGGTCGGCGATCGGCTGTTCGAATTCCAGAAAGTGGCGTTTGCTCAAATCAATACTCCACTGGCACGGGGTCGAGGCTGCGCCAAATATACCAAGTGGCCACCGAGCGGAAAGGCGCCCAACCCTCGCCCAGCTCGCGAGCCTCGGCGCGCGACACCGGCTCGCCGCTGAAGTAGTTGAGGCTGATGCCCTTGAGCAGGCCCAGGTCGTCCAGCGGCATCACGTTCGGGCGCATGAGATGGAAGATGAGAAACATCTCCGCCGTCCAGCGGCCGATGCCGCGGATGGCCACCAGTTCGGTGATGACGGCCTCATCGTCCATGGCCAGCCAATCGGCCTGGTGGACGCGGCCTTCGGCAAAGTGCCGCGCCAGGTCGTGCAGGTATTCGCACTTGCGCGCCGACAGCCCGGCAGCGCGCATGGGCGCCACGGCCAGGGCCTGCACCTCACCCGGCTGCAGCGCCGGGCCGACACCGCCGACCGTGGCAAGAAATCGCTCCCACACCGATTGCGCCGCCTTTACCGAGATCTGCTGCCCGATGATCGAGCGCGCCAGCGTCGTGAAGGCGTCGCCGCGGCAGGTCAAGCGCGCCTCGCCATAGCGCGGGATGAGCTTTTTCATGACGCGGTCGCGCTTGCCCAGATGTCGGCAGGCGTCGTCCCAGAAGTCGGGCGTGGTGGCGGTGATTGCGGCAGCGGCCGCCCGCGGGGTCTTGGGCATCCGGCTCAGGCTTTGACCCAGGACGTGCCCTGCGCAGAGTCCTTGAGCTCGATGCCCTGCGCGCTCAGCTCGTCGCGAATGCGGTCGGCGAGCGCAAAGTCACGCGCCTTCTTGGCTGCCGCACGGGCCTGGATGCGCTCGTCGATGGCCGCGGCATCAAGGCCGGCACCGCCACGCAAGTAGCCGGCGGCAGGGCTCGTCAACATGCCCAGCGTGGCCGCCAGTGCGCGCAACAGTGCCGCGTCGCCGTGGCGGCCGCGGTTGATCTCGCTGGCCAGCTCGAACAGCACCGCAGTCGCCCCCGGCGTGTTGAAGTCGTCATCCATCGCCGTCTTGAAGGCGGCAGCGCGCGGCTCGGCCCAGTCGACGACGGCCAGTGCCCGCGGATCGCCTGCGGATTCGAGCGCGGTGTACAGCCGCTTGAGAGCGCTGCGCGATTCGTCGAGCAGTGAGTCGCTGAAGTTGAACGGGCTGCGGTAGTGCGTGCGCAGCATGAAGAAGCGCACCGTTTCGCCGTCGAAGTGCTCGAGCACGTCGGCAATGGTGAAGAAGTTGCCCAGCGACTTGGACATCTTGGTGTCGTCGACGTTGAGGAAGCCGTTGTGCATCCAGGTGCGCACGAACCCGCCGCCGTCCGGACCCTGAGCGCCTTCGCTCTGCGCGATCTCGTTCTCATGGTGCGGGAAGGTCAGGTCTTGCCCGCCGCCGTGGATGTCGAAGGGCTCGCCCAGCAGCGCGCAGCTCATGGCCGAACACTCGATGTGCCAACCTGGGCGGCCGGGGCCGTAGCGGCTGGGCCACTTGGCGTCGTCGGGCTCGTCGGCCTTGGCCGACTTCCAGAGCACGAAGTCGAGCGGGTCTTCCTTGCCGCCCTGCACCGCCACGCGCTCGCCGGCGCGCAACTCGTCGAGCGACTTGCCCGACAACTTGCCGTAGCCGGCGAAACGCCGCACGGCAAAGTTGACGTCGCCGCCGCCGTCGTCCTGCTTCACTTGATACGCCAGACCGCGATCAGTGAGCTGATCGATCAGCGACAGCATTTGCGGCACGTAGTCGGTGGCGCGCGGCTCGTGCGTGGGCAGCGCGGCGCCGAGGGCGGCGAAGTCGCGGTGCATGGCGGCGATCATCTCGTCGGTGAGGGCGCGGATGCTCATGCCGCGCTCCAGCGCGCGGCGGATGATCTTGTCTTCGATGTCGGTGATGTTGCGCACGTAGGTGACGCGCAAGCCACTGGCGAGCAGCCAGCGATAAACCATGTCAAAGGCCAGCACCATTCGCGCATGGCCCAGGTGGCACTGGTCGTACACCGTGATGCCGCAAACGTACATGCGCACGTGGCCGGGGTCGATGGGCTGGAACGGCTCCAGGCGGCGCGACAGGGTGTTGTGAATGCGAAGGGTCATGGCGGGGCGCGGGGCAGGCGGGGCGCTGCGGCTTTGCGCAGCCGGCGGGGCGGGTCGCGAGGCGGGTGCTGCACCAAGGTGTCGACGGGTCGACGGCCCGGCCATCGATAGAATTCGCGGCCAGTATAGCGGCGCTCCCGCTGCCAACCTGCTGCCAACCCGCTGCCCGAAGAGGGCTGCGTACCGCCCCAAGCCCACGATGCGCAACGTCTCACTCCTGGTGCTGACCAGCCTGCTGCTCCATGGCACGCCCGCGTTTGCCGATGAGGCGGCCGAGCTGCGTGCGATGGTCGCCCGCGGCGAACGCGACGCCGCGGTGCAACGCGCCGAGCGCGCCGTCGCGGCCAACCCGCGCGACGCCAACCCCCGCTTCGGGCTGGGCGTGTTGCTGATGGATCTGGGCCGCGACAGCGCAGCGCTCGAGGCCTTCACGCGCTTGAGCGAGGAGTACCCCGAGCTGCCCGATCCGTTCAACAACATCGCCTTGTTGCGGGCCCGCGGCGGCGACTTCGAGGGCGCGCGGCTGGCGCTCGAGTCGGCGCTGCGCAACGACCCCGGCCACCGCTTGGCGCGCGCCAATCTGGGCCAGGTGCACCTGATGCTGGCGGTTCAGGCCTGGGAGCGGCTGGGTGCGCTGGGGCCGCTGGACCTGGCCTTGCAGCGCCGGCTCGACGCCGTGCGCACGCTGGTGGCCGCGGGCGCCGCGGCGGGCCGCTAGACTCGCGGCCTCGGCAGACCTGCCGCTACCTGATCGACAGAGGTGACCGCGTGAATGCACTCCACTTACTGGCGCTGTCCGCCCTGCTGGCTGCCCTGGCCCTGCCCTCGTGGGCGCAAAAGGTCAAGCTGGCCACCAGCGTCGGCGACATCGTCATCGAGCTCGACGCCGCCAAGGCGCCCAAGACGGTCGACAACTTTCTCAAGTACGTCAAGGCCGGGCACTACGACGGCTTGATCTTTCACCGTGTCATGGACGGTTTCATGATCCAGACCGGCGGCTACAAGGCCGACCTCAGCGCCAAGCCGGTACGGCCGCCCATCACGCTGGAAAGCCGCAACGGCCTGTCCAATGTGCGCGGCAGCCTGGCGATGGCGCGCACCAACGTGCCGGAGTCCGCCACTTCGCAGTTCTTCATCAACGTCGCCGACAACACCTTCCTGGACCAGCCCAACGCCGCCGATGGCGAGGGCTATGCCGCGTTCGGCAAGGTGATCGACGGCATGGACGTCGTCGACAAGATCAAGGCCCTGCCCACGCGCGCGCAGGGCATGTTTCCGAACCTGCCGGCCACGCCGGTGACCATCCGCAAAGCTTCCGTGGAGCCATGACATGACCAAGACCGTACAAATGCAGACCAGCGCCGGCGCCATCCGGATCGAACTCGACGACGAGAAGGCGCCGCTGTCGGTGGCCAACTTCCTTGAGTACGTGGCCAAGGGCCACTACAGCGGCACCATCTTCCACCGCGTCATCAAGGGCTTCATGCTGCAAGGCGGCGGCTTCGAACCGGGCATGAGTCAGAAGCCCACCCTGGCGGCGATCAAGAACGAAGCCAACAACGGCCTCAAGAACAAGAAGTACACGCTGGCCATGGCGCGCACCGGCGACCCGCACTCGGCCACGGCGCAGTTCTTCATCAGCACCGTCGACAACGATTTTCTCGACTTCCGTAGCGAGAACCCGCAAGGCTGGGGCTATGCCGTCTTCGGCCGCGTCGTCGAAGGCATGGACGTGGTGGACACCATCGAGAAGGTGCGCACCGGCCGCAAGGGCGGGCATGACGACGTGCCGATGGAAGACGTGCTGATCGAGAGCGCTGCCGAGATCGGCTGATGCCCGCGGCCGATGCGCCGGCTGCCCGTCCGAGTGTCGCGCTCCCGGCTGTCAAGTTTGCGGCGTTCTTCGAGTTCGACGTGCCGCGCGACTGGCGCGCCATCGACTTCATCTCCGACCTGCATCTGTGCGAGGCCATGCCGCGCACGGTGCAGGCCTGGGCCGCGCATCTGCAGCACACGCGGGCCGACGCGGTGTTCATCCTGGGTGACCTGTTCGAGGTCTGGGTGGGCGACGACGCGCGCTCGCGCCCCTTCGAGCGCCACTGCGTCGACATCCTCGCGGCCGCAGCCAGCCGCCGCACTATCGCCTTCATGGTGGGCAATCGCGACTTCCTCGTCGGTCAGGCGCTGTTGCGCGACAGCGGCATGATGGGCCTGCCCGACCCCACGCTGCTGAACGCCTGGGGCCAGCGCTTGCTGCTCAGCCACGGCGACGCGCTGTGCCTGGCCGACACACCCTACCAGGCCTTCCGCGCCGAGGTGCGCGGCGCCGCATGGCAGGCGCAATTTCTGGCGCGCCCCTTGGACGAGCGGCTGCACATTGCCGCCGAGATCCGCCGCGCCAGCGCCTCGCGGCAGCGCTACGACGGGGCTGCTGACAGCGACGTCGACGCCGCCGAGGCCGTGCGCTGGCTGCACACCATGGGCGCGGCCGAGCTGATCCACGGCCACACCCATCGCCCAGGCAGCGACGCCCTGGCGCCTGGCTTCAAGCGCCACGTGCTCAGCGACTGGGACCTCGACGGCGCCGCGCGCGCCGAGGTGCTGCGCCTGACCCGCGACGGACTCGAGCGCGTCGCGCCGGCCACGGCTTGAACGCTTGACCGCATGGTGCTGACGCGCTGGTGGCGCGGCCTGCAGGCCCGGCGCGAAGAGGCCGCGGTGGCGCGGCGCGCGATCCCCGACGACCTGTGGAAGCGCACCTTGATCCGCTACCCGTTTCTGCAGCGTCGCGATGCCGAGGCGGCTGCCGAATTGCGGCGCCTGACCAGCCTGTTCCTCGACCGCAAAGAGTTCAGCGCTGCCGGCGGCCTGCGCCTGACCGACGCCATGGTGGTGGCGATTGCCGCGCAGGCGGTGCTGCCGGTGCTGCAGCTGGGGTTGGCGCGCTACGACGGCTTTGTGGGCATCGTCGTCCACCCCGACCAGGTCACCACGCGTCGCGAGGTGGCCGACGACGACGGCGTGGTGCATGAGTACGACGAGGTGCTGGCCGGCGAAGCGGTGGACGGCGGGCCGATCATGCTGTCGTGGCGTGACGTGCGTGCTGCCGGCGCTGCAAGTGGTGCAGGCGGTGCAGGCGGATCGGCCTACAACGTCGTCATCCACGAGTTCGCGCATGTGCTGGACTTCGCCGGCGGCGGCCCCGGATTGCACGCCGCATTGCAGGACGAGTACGCGCGCTTTTGCGTCCGTGTCGACGCCGGTGAGGCGACTGCGCTGGACCCCTACGGCGCCACGGCCGTGGAGGAGTTCTTTGCCGTCGCCAGCGAGGGCTTCTTCGTCAGCCCCGACGCGACGCGCCGCGAGCACCCCGCCCTGTACGAACGATTGATGTCGTTCTACGCCCAGGACCCGGCCGCCGACAGCCCGCCCCCCCGGCGCCGCTGAGGCCCGTTGCGGGCGCTGAAGCGACTGCAGCCTGTCGGCAGCGAGCGCAGCCTGTCGCATCGGCTTTGGCGGCCCCGTGGCCGGCTGATATGGTGTGCTACCTGAACAACACACCCGAGGCAGCGCGATGCACACCTGGGATCAGAAGCAAGCGATCTACCAGCAACTGGCCGACCTCTTGGCCGCGCAGTTGCTCGATGGCGTGCCGCCGGAGGGCGAGGCCATGCCGTCGGTGCGCGCTCTGGCCGGGCAGTACCTGCTCAACCCGCTGACCGTCAACCGGGCGCTGCAGGCGCTGGGCGAAGAAGGCCTGCTCGAGAGCCGCCGCGGACTGGGCCTGTTCGTGACGCCCGGTGCGCGCGAGCGGCTCAAGGCCGCCGAACGCGAGCGCTTCCTGCAAACCGAGTGGCCGCGCCTGCGCGAGCGGCTGCGGCGCCTGGACATCGGCGCACGACAACTGAACTGGGAGGAAATCTGATGCACGCCACCACCACCGCCACCGCGGCCACCGAGGCCACCGCGCCCGTCAACGATGCACTCGTGCAGGCCAGCCACGTCAGCGTGACCTATGGCGCCAAGCGCGCCGTTGACGATGTCAGCTTCACCATTCCCAAGGGCCGCATCGTCGGCCTGCTGGGCCACAACGGCGCCGGCAAGACGACGCTGATGAAGGCCATGGTGGGCCTGGCCAAGCCGCAAGGCGAACTGCGTGTGCTGGGCCTGGACCCGCAACGCGAGCGCGTTGCACTGCTGCAGTCGGCCTGCTACATCCCGGACGTCGCCATCCTGCCGCGCTGGGCGCGGGTCGAAGACCTCATCAGCATGATGGCCGAGCTGCACCCGCGCTTCTCGGCCGAGCGGGCGCGTGCCCTGCTCAAGCGCACGAGCGTGGGCCTCTCCGACAAGGTCAAGACGCTGTCCAAGGGCATGGTCGTGCAAGCGCACCTGGCGCTGGTGGCCGCCATCGACGCACGGCTGATGATCCTGGACGAACCCACGCTGGGCCTGGATGTGCTCTCGCGCAAGGCCTTCTACGAGATGCTGATCGACGAGTGGTGCGATGGCGAGCGCAGTGTGGTCATCTCCACGCACCAGGTCGAAGAGATCGAGTCGCTGCTGTCGGACGTGTTGATGCTCAACGAGGGCAAGCTGGTGCTGGCGATCAGCCTCGAAGACATCGAACGGCGCTTCGTCGCCCTGAGCCACGACGCCGCGGTGGCCGAGGACATGGCCGCCGCGCACCCGCTGTTGCGCTACCGCACCGGGCCCGGCGCGGGTGGCACGGCCACCTTGTTCGACGGTGAGCCGCCGCTGCACCTGCAAGCGCTGGGGCGGCGCATCCGCCCCAGCCTGGTGGATCTGTTCGTGGCGCTCACGCGCAAGCCCGAACTCGACCGCCAGCATTTCTGAGCACTCCAGGAGATCCACGACATGAATCTGCTTCTTCCCCTGATGCGCCGCGAGTGGCTGCAACACCGCTTTGGCTGGTTGATGCTGGCGCTGGTGCCCTTGGCGCTGGCCCTGGTCGCCCTGTCCTTCGGGCAGGTCGAGATCGGCGACGACGAAAAGATGCCGCTCGAGGTGCTGCCCTTGCTGCTGGCCTTTGCGTCGATTGCCGGGTCGACCGTGGTCATCTTTCTCACCCTGTGGGTGACTTCCTTGATCATCGTCAGCGGCCTGCCCCGGCGCGACCATGGCGACCGCTCGATCGAGTTCTGGCTGTCCTTGCCCATCAGTCATTCGCACAGCCTGGCGGTACCGCTGCTGGTGCACCTGATCCTGGTGCCGGCCGTGGCGCTGCTGATCGGCTTGCTTGGCGGCTACGTGCTGTCGCTGGTGCTGGTGACACGCGTGGTCGGCATCGGCGCCTGGTTTGCCCTGCCCTGGGCCGACATGCTGCCGGCCACCGTTGCCGTGCTGTTTCGGCTCATGGCCGGTCTGCCGCTGGCCACACTCTGGTTTGCGCCGCTGATCACGCTGGTGATGCTGTCCACCGCGCTCTTCAGGCGCTGGGGCATCCCGATCCTGGCCGTGGGCCTGGGGCTGGGCAGCCTGGTGCTCGAACGCCTGTTCGGGCAGCCCTTGCTGGTCAACGCCATTGGCCGCATGGCCGAAAACGGCGGCCGCGCGCTGGTCAGCGCAGACGGCAAGGGCTTTGCCATCGAAAGCGGATCAGATGCTGCCAGCGCGCTGACCCAGCTTCCGGGCTGGGCCCTGCGCGATCTGGGTGTCGCCGTCGCGGATCTGGCGTCACCTTGGCTGCTCGGCGGGCTGCTGTTCGCCTTCGCCTGCTTCGCGGCCTTGGTGATGTGGCGCCAGCGAGGCGCCAGCGCCAGCGCCTGATCGTTCGGCGCCCGCACCGATCAGTGGTGCGTGCCGTCGAAGAACTGCTCGTCCTCGGTCGAGCCCTTGAGCGCGGCGGTCGAGGCATCGCGCTCGATCGTCGTCGTCACGGCATCGAAGTAGCCGGTGCCGACCTCGCGCTGGTGCTTCACCGCGGTGAAGCCGCGCTCGGCAGCGGCGAACTCTTTCTCTTGCAGCTCGACGAAGGCGCTCATGTTGTTGCGTGCGTAGCCGTAGGCCAGGTCGAACATGCTGTAGTTGAGGCTGTGGAAGCCGGCCAGCGTGATGAACTGGAACTTGTAGCCCATGGCGCCCAGCTCGCGCTGGAATTTGGCGATCGTGGCGTCGTCCAGGTTTTTCTTCCAGTTGAAGGACGGGCTGCAGTTGTAGGACAGCAGCTTGCCCGGGAACTTGGCGTGAATGGCGTCGGCAAAGGCCTTGGCGAAGGCCAGATCGGGCTTGCCGGTTTCGCACCAGATCAAGTCGGCGTAGGGCGCGTAGGCCAGGCCGCGGCTCACGGATTGCTCCAGGCCATTGCGCGACTTGTAGAAGCCTTCGACCGTCCGCTCGCCGGTCAGGAACGGCTTGTCGTTGTCATCGACGTCGCTGGTCACCAGGTCGGCGGCTTCGGCGTCGGTGCGCGCCAACAGGATGGTGGGCGTGCCCATCACGTCGGCGGCCAAGCGCGCTGCCGAGAGCTTGGCCACGGCTTCGCGGGTGGGCACCAGCACCTTGCCGCCCATATGGCCGCACTTCTTGACGCTCGCCAACTGGTCTTCGAAGTGGACCCCGGCAGCGCCGGCCTCGATCATCGACTTCATCAGCTCGAAGGCGTTCAGCACGCCACCGAAACCGGCCTCGGCGTCGGCGACGATGGGGGCGAAGAAGTCGATGTCGTCCTTGCCCTCGCTCCACTGGATCTGGTCGGCGCGCTGGAACGTGGCGTTGATGCGCTTGACCACCTTCGGCACCGAGTCCACCGGGTACAGCGACTGGTCAGGGTACATCTCACCGGCGCTGTTGGCGTCTCCAGCCACCTGCCAGCCGCTCAGGTAAATGGCCTTCAGGCCGGCCTTGACCTGCTGCATCGCCTGGTTGCCGGTGAGTGCGCCCAAGCTGTTGACGAAGGGCTCGGTGTTGATCAGGTTCCACAGCTTCTCGGCGCCGCGTTTGGCCAGCGTGTGCTCGATGGGCAGGCTGCCCCGCAGGCGCACCACGTCATCGGCGGTGTAGTTGCGGGTGACGCCTTTCCAGCGCGGGTTCGCGGCCCATTCTTGGGTCAGGGCGGCGGCTTGCTGTTGGCGGGTGAGCTGGGTCATGAGGAGGTTCTCCTGAGGTGATGTCGATGAGGACGGCCAGTGGATTCAAGGAATCAACGCCCTCAGCGTAACCGGCTCATGAAGCACAGTGAAGGCCTATGTCTTATATAAGACATACAAATCGCTCGTTATGAATCAATGACTTGCAGATCCTTTTTGCATCGTGAAATCACGTTTTCCCATATGGCGGACTTTGCTGCGCTGCAGCGTCAAGAAATTCCATAAGGTGAAACGTCTGTCGCGATACGAAAACTCGCGCCGGCCGCTCTGCGTCAGTTGCCGATGTCGCCCAAGGCGGCGGCTGGGCATGTCCTTATGATCGCCAGCCGAAATTGCCAAAGACAGGCCACATGTCCTCATTCGCGTTCACGTCAGACCAGCGCTTCTTGAAGGTGGGCAAGCCCGGTGCCACCACCCCGTATGCCGTGGCCGGCATCGCCTGGGACGGCTCCACCACCAACCGCCCCGGTGCGCGCCTGGGGCCGCGCGCCATCCGCCAGGCCAGCCACATGCTGTGCGACGGCACGCATCCGCACTTCGGCACCACGCCGATCGGCGCACTGGGCGACGCGGGCGACCTGCTGCTGCCCAACACATCCATCGAGCGCATGCGCGCCGCCATGTCGCCGCTGGTGGCTGGATTGATGCGCAGCCATCACATGGCCTGGCTCGGCGGTGATCACTCGATCACCCTGCCCTTGCTGCGCGAGTACCGCGCATGGCTGGGCCGGCCACTGGCCGTGATTCACTTCGACGCGCACTGCGACACCTGGCGGGATCACTTCGGCGAGCCCAGTGGACACGGCACCTGGGTGTACGAGGCCATGCAGGAAGGGCTGGTCGTCGACGCCTGCTTCACGCAGCTGGGCATCCGCTCGGCCGGCGTGCGCGCCGCGCGCGAGTACGTGACCGATCGGGGGGGCCAGATCTTCACGGCACGTGATTTGCGCGGCCTGGAGTCGCCCGCGCAGATGGCGGGCGTGGTCGGCGCCATCCGCCAGCGCCTGGCCGAGCACGGCATGCCGCCGGTCTACCTCAGCCTGGACATCGACTGCCTCGACCCCGCCTTCGCGCCCGGCACCGGCACGCCCGAGGCCGGCGGCATGACGAGCAACCAGGTGCTCACGCTGCTTGAAGAGTTGGCCGACCTGCCCTTCGTGGGCATGGACTGCGTGGAAGTGGCGCCGCCCTACGACCACGCCGAGCTGACCAGCATTGCCGCCGCAAACTTCGTCTGGACCTACCTGTGCGCTCGCCTGGCAGGCCGTAGCTGAAGGGCCTTTGATCCGGCGCAACACGGCGCGCAGCGAGGGCCGAAGAATACGGGCAGACCCGGCACCCGAGGAGTCGCCATGATCGCCGCCCCCGTCAACCCCGCCCCGCGTGGCCCGCGCCCCGCCCGTGAGCCGCGATCGGCGGTGCCACCGCTGCCCGAGTTCGAGAAACTCGAGCACGCGCACCGTGCAGCGCTGGACATGCTGGGCGCCTTTGATCGCCTCATCGATCATCTCGATGACCGCGGCCTCGATGACATCGCGCGTGCCAGCGCCAGCGAGATCCTGGCGTTCTTCGAAGGCCCCGGACGCGACCACCACGCGCAAGAAGAGTCGCAGGTCTTCCCCGGCCTGCTGGCCAGCAGCGACGCCGAAATGGTGCAACACGTGCGCCGCCTGCAGCAAGATCACGGCTGGCTCGAAGAAGACTGGCGTGAACTCAAGCCGCAGATCGAAGGCATCGCTGCCGGCTACAACTGGTACGACCTGAACATGCTGCGCCACGCGCTGCCGGTGTTCACGGCGCTGTACCACGAGCACATCGCGCTCGAGGAGACCGTGGTCTACCCGGCCGCCCGGCGCCATCGCGCCGCTTTGCAGGCCGGCGAACAGACGCGCCACGCGTAGGCGCGGCGCCGTCCACGGCACTGGCTACAAGGGCAGCGCGGTCGTCTTCTTGACCGTGCGCAGCACCAGCATCGAGTTCGAGCGCACCACGCCGGGCAGGCGTGGCAGCACTTCGGCGTGAAAGCGTTCAAGCTCCTCGGCGTCGCGGTACACAAAGCGGATCAGGTAGTCGTTGGTGCCGGCCACGTACACACAGTCCAGGATCGCCGGCGTGTCGCGGACAACCTGCTCGAACGCCTCCAGCTTGTGGGCTTGCGTGTTCTCGAGGTTGATGATGGTGTAGCTGGTGCCGTGGCGGCCCACCGCGCGCGGGTTGAGCAGGGCCACGTAACCGGCAATCACGCCGCTGTCCTCGAGCGCCTTGACACGGCGCAGGCAGGCCGACGGCGAGAGGTGCACGTGCTGCGCCAGGGCCTGGTTCGAGATCCGCCCGTCCTGCTGCAGTTGCGCCAGGATGGCCTTGTCGATCGCATCCAGTTGTGACCCGGGGCTGCTTGTTCGCATGAAGTTGTGCAGAGAGCGGTGATGCCGGCATGATATTGCGTCGACGCGGGTTGACCCGGCTCCAGGACGCGCGCACATTGCGCGCCGACCTGCCTAGACTGTCGCAGCCGTGCGGCGCCGCCGCTGCGTGCCACACCGGAGCCACGTCACCATGAACCAGGCCATCGACCCCGTGCTCTTGCAAGCCACTGCCGCCGACGCCCATGTGCTCGACGCCTACTGGATGCCCTTCACCGCCAACCGCCAGTTCAAGAAGGCGCCGCGCCTGCTGACGCGCGCCCAGGGCATGCACTACTGGGACGAGCACGGCCGCCAGATCCTCGACGGCGTGGCCGGCCTGTGGTGCGTGAACGCCGGGCACGCGCGGCCGCGCATCGTGCAGGCCATTGCGCAGCAGGCTGCCGAGATGGACTTCGCGCCACCTTTTCAGATGGCGCACCCCAAGGCGTTTGAGCTGGCCGAACGCGTGGCCGCGATCGCACCGGCTGGCCTGAACCGCGTCTTCTTCACCAACTCGGGCTCCGAGGCGGTGGACACGGCGCTGAAGATCGCGCTGGCCTACCACCGCGTGCGCGGCGACGCGGCACGCACGCGCCTCATCGGCCGCGAGCGCGGCTATCACGGCGTCAACTTCGGCGGCATCTCGGTGGGCGGCATCGTCACCAACCGCAAGATGTTTGGCGCCATGCTGGCCGGCGTGGACCACATCCGCCACACGCACGATCCGGCGCGCAACGCCTTCAGCGTGGGCATGCCGGCACACGGTGCCGACGGCGCCGATGACCTGGAGCGACTGGTGGCGCTGCACGACGCCAGCACGATTGCCGCCGTGATCGTCGAGCCCGTGGCCGGCAGCACCGGCGTGCTGATCCCGCCGCAGGGCTACCTGCAGCGCCTGCGCCAGATCTGCGACAAGCACGGCATCCTGCTCATCTTTGACGAGGTCATCACCGGCTTCGGCCGCACCGGCCAGCCCTTTGCGGCGCAGACCTTCGGCGTCACACCCGACCTGATGACGGTGGCCAAGGGCCTCACCAACGGCTGCGTGCCGATGGGCGCGGTGTTCGCCACCAGCAAGATCCACGATGCCTTCATGAACGGCCCCGAGCACCTGATCGAGTTCTTTCACGGCTACACCTACTCGGCCCATCCGCTGGCCTGCGCCGCCGCGCTGGCCACGCTCGAGACCTATGCCGACGACGGGCTGCTCACGCGCGCGGCGCAGCTCGAAGGCTATTTCGCCGACGCCCTGCACTCGCTCAAGGGCCTGCCCAACGTGATCGACATCCGCAACATCGGCCTGGTCGGTGGCGTCGAGTTGAGCCCGCTGCCGGGCGAGCCGGCCAAGCGCGCGTTCAATGTCTTCCTCGACTGCTGGGAGCAGGGCCTGATGGTGCGAACCACCGGCGACACCGTGGCGCTGTCGCCGCCGCTGATCGTCGAGAAGTCGCACATCGACCGCATCGTCGATGTGCTCGGCGCGGCCATCAAGCGCTGCGCCTGACTGCCTGCGCCAGACGCACCACAAAGGATCCTGCCTAGCGCTTACCTTCTGCCGCTGCTCGACACCGACCGCGACCTGACGCGCCATTCGTACTACGCAGCCACCGCGGTGCGCCCCCAAAGCTTCGCGGCGCTGCAGGGCGATGCCGGCGTGTGCGACGTGGCCGTCG
>JANPMR010000051.1:0-1874 GCA_031427055.1 Rubrivivax sp. | reverse complement strand
TTCGGCGGCGTGGCCCGGGTGCTGCTGTACGACAACCTCAAGAGTGCCGTGCTCGAGCGGGTGGATCATGCCGGCGGTTGTGCCATCCGCTTCAACGCCGACTTGCTGGCGTTTGCCGCCGCCCACCGCTACGAGCCGCGCCCGGTGGCGGTGGCGCGCGGCAACGAGAAGGGACGGGTTGAGCGGTCGATCCGCTACATCCGCGACAACTTCTTCGCCGCCCGCACGTTCACCGACGTGGACGACCTCAACGCGCAGGCGCTGGCCTGGTGCGAGGGGCCAGCCTGTGATCGGCGCTGGCCCGAGGACGACCGGCTGACGGTGCGCCAGGCCCTGCAGGCCGAGCAAGCCAGCCTGATGGGCTTGCCCGAGCACGACTACCCGGTGGCCGAACGCGTGCAGGTCCACGCCGGCAAGACGCCTTACGTTCGATTCGATCTCAACGACTACAGCATCCCCCACACCCATGTGCGACGCACGCTCACCGTGCTGGCCGATCCCGACCGCTTGCGCGTGCTCGACGGCGCGACCGTGCTGGCCACCCACCGGCGCAGCTGGGACCGCCGGGCGCAGATCGAGCAGGAGGCTCACGTCCAGGCCCTGGTCGATCACAAGCGCGGCGCACGGGCCCATCGCGCCACCGACCCGCTGACGCAGGCCGTGCCGGCGGTGGCCGAGTTGCTGCAGCGCGCCGCCGCGCGGGGCCACAACCTGGGCTCGATCACGGCCGCTCTGTCCAAGCTGCTGGAGCGCTACGGCGCCAAGCCGATGCAGGCCGCCGTGGTCGAGGCGCTGGCGCGCGATGTGCCGCATCCCAACGCCGTGCGCTTAGGCCTGGAGCGTGCCCGCCATGCCAGCCAGACGCCGCCGCCGGTGGACACCCCGCTGTCGCAGCGGGCGCGCTCGCTGGACGTGACGGTGCAGGCCCACGCCCTGGATGCCTATGACGCGCTGCGCCCGCTGGCCGATCTCACCAGCGTTCCCACAAGCGTTCCCACGACAGCCCCTGCTCCCAAGCCCACCCATCCCAAGGACGAACCATGACCGCCGCTGCCAGCACACCCGCCGATCTGCCCCAGTTCAAGGAGCGCGCACAGGCGCTGCGCCTGATGGGCCTGCTGGCGCACTGGGACGCCGTGCAGAGCGACCCGGCACGGATCGCCTGGACGGGCGAGTTGCTGGCCTGGGAGGAAGCCGAGCGCGCACGGCGCAGCCTGGAGCGGCGCTTGCGCTCGGCCCACATCGGACGCTTCAAGCCGCTGGCCGACTTCGATTGGGACTGGCCCAAGCAATGCGACCGCGCCGCGGTGCAAGAGTTGATGACGCTGTCGTTCATGGCCGACGCCACCAACGTGGTGCTGGTCGGCCCCAACGGCGTCGGTAAATCGATGCTGGCCTGCAATCTGGGGCACCAGGCGCTGATCGAGGGCAAGACGGTGCTGTTCACCACCGCCGGGCAGTTGCTGGGCGACCTGGCCGCGCTGGACAGCGACTCCCTGCTGCGCCGGCGCATCCGCCACTACGCCGCGCCCGACCTGCTGCTCATCGACGAGGTGGGCTACCTGTCGTATTCGAACCGCCATGCCGATCTGCTGTTCGAGCTCGTCAGCCGGCGCTACGAGCACAAGAGCACCGTCATCACCACCAACCGGGCCTTCAAGGAATGGGGTGAGGTGTTCCCCAATGCTGCCTGCACGGTCTCGCTGATCGACCGCCTGGTGCACCGCTGCGAGGTGGTGGCCATCGAGGGTGAGTCCTACCGGCTCAAAGAGGCCAAGGCGCGCACTGAACTCAAGGCGGCGCAGCGTCGTTCGGTGCGACCCAAGGCAGGCAAGTCATGAAGCGCCGGCGTGCCGTGCCAGCAGACATCGCCT
>JANPMR010000050.1:0-2071 GCA_031427055.1 Rubrivivax sp. | reverse complement strand
GGCCTCGTCAACCGCAAGCTGCCCAAGGCCCAGGCGCGCGAGCGCGTAACCGAGTTGCTGGCGCTGGTCGGCCTGCCGGGCAGCGAAGGCAAGTTCCCGGCGCAGCTCTCGGGCGGCCAGCAGCAGCGCATCGCGCTGGCGCGGGCGCTGGCAACAAAGCCGGGACTGTTGCTGCTGGACGAGCCGCTGTCGGCGCTGGACGCCATCGTGCGCGTCAAGCTGCGCGGCGAGATCCGCAGCCTGCAGCGCAAGCTGGGCGTCACCACCATCATGGTCACGCACGACCAGGAAGAGGCCTTCGCCGTGGCCGACCGCATCGTGGTCATGAACCAGGGCGGCATCGAGCAGGTGGGCAGCGCGATGCAGGTCTACCGCGACCCGGCCACGCTCTTCGTGGCCGACTTCGTGGGCCGCATCAACGCCCTGCCGGCCACGCCCGAGGATGGCGGCTTGCGCGTGGGGGGGCAGGTCTTCCGCTGCGAGCACGAATCGCTCAACGGCCACCCCGCCGGTCGCGAGCTGCGCGTCTACCTGCGGCCCGAAGACGTGCTGGCGCGGCCCATTCCGCCCGGTGACCCCAACGTCTTCGAAGCCCAGATCGACAAGATCGAATTCATGGGCCCGTACTGCCTGGTGCGCGTGCAGGCTGCAACGCTGGGGGCGCAAACGCTGACGGTGTACCTGTCGCTCAACTACCTGGCCGAGGCGCAACTTGAAGTCGGCAGCCGGCTGCCGCTGCGGCTGCTGCCGGATCGGATGCGCGTGTTTTCATGAGCACGATCGGGCTTGGCGCCCCCGTGCGCCAGCGCGTGCACTGGACCGAGCGCATCGCCCACGTCACGCTGGCCCTGGTGGCGCTGGCGCTGCTGGCCTTTCTGGCGGCGCCGCTGGCAGCCATCCTTCAGAAGTCGGTGCAAGACGGCGACGGCCGCTTCGTGGCGCTGGCCAACTTCATCACCTACGCGCAGACACCGGCGCTGCTGCAAAGCCTGTGGAACAGCGTCTGGGTCAGTGCCGTCGTTACCCTCGTCACGGTGCCCACGGCCTTCGGCTTTGCCTACGCGCTGACGCGCAGCCGCATGCGCTTCAAGAGCCTGGCGCGCACCATCACGCTGGTGCCGCTGCTGGCACCTTCGCTGCTGTCTGCCATCTCGCTGATCTACTGGTTCGGCAACCAGGGCGTGCTCAAGAGCTGGATGCTGGCCGTGGGCATCGATCAGATCTACGGCGCGCCGGGCATCGTGCTGGCCGAGATCTTCTCGACCTTTCCGCATGCGCTGATGATCCTGGTCACCGCGCTGGCCGCCGCCGACGCGCGCCTGTACGAGGCCGCCGATGCCATGGGCACCACGGCGGCGCGCAAATTCTTCACCATCACGCTGCCGGGCGCCAAGTACGGCTTGATCTCGGCCGCGCTCGTCACCTTCACCCTCGTCATCACCGACTTCGGCATCCCCAAGGTCATCGGCGGCAACTTCAACGTGCTGGCCACCGACGTCTTCAAGCTCGTCATCGGCCAGCAAGACTTCCAGAAAGGCGCCGTGGTGGCGCTGCTGTTGCTGGCGCCTGCCGTGCTGACCTTTGCCGTCGACCGCTGGGTGGGGCGCAAACAAACGGCCATGCTCACCGCCCGTGCCGTGCCTTACCGCGCCAAACGCGCGCCGCTGTTCGACGCGTTGATGTCGGCCTATTGCGCCGGCGTGTGCGTGCTGATTCTGGCCATGCTGGGCATGGCGGTGTTCGCGTCCTTTGCCACCTTCTGGCCCTACAACCTGCAGCCCAGCCTGCGCCACTACACGATGGGCCTGGTGGATGCCGAGGTCGGCACGGCCTTCGTCAACAGCCTGCTGATGGCCGCTGGTACGGCGGTGTTCGGCACGCTGCTGGTCTTTGTGGGTGCCTACCTGCTGGAGAAGACCAAGGGCTTCGATCGCGTGCGCAGCCTGGTGCGCCTGCTGGCCATGCTGCCGATGGCGGTGCCGGGGCTGGTGCTGGGCCTGGGCTACATCTTTTTCTTCAACGCGCCGAGCAATCCCTTGAACGGGCTGTACCACACGCTGACCCTGCTGAC
>JANPMR010000049.1:0-14296 GCA_031427055.1 Rubrivivax sp. | reverse complement strand
TCCTGCGCCGGCCGCGTCATGACGGAGCTGGCAGCGTGATCACTTTGCTGGCCTTCATCCTGACGCTCGCCATCCTGGTCGTCGTCCACGAGTACGGCCACTACCGCGTGGCGGTGGCCTGTGGTGTCAAGGTGCTGCGCTTCTCGGTTGGTTTCGGGCGCGTGCTGTGGCGCCGCCAGGCCTCGCCCGACAGCACCGAGTTCGTGGTCTGCGCCCTGCCACTGGGCGGCTACGTGCGCATGCTCGACGAGCGTGAGGCCCCCGTCGGCCTCGACGAGCTGGATCAGGCCTTCAATCGCAAGACGCTGTGGCAGCGCACTGCCATCGTGGCGGCGGGGCCGGCTGCCAACCTGCTGCTGGCCGTGCTGCTGTACGCCGCAGCGCACTGGATCGGGCTCGAGGAACCCAAGGCCGTGCTCGCGCCGCCCACCGCCGGCAGCCTGGCCGAGCGCGCCGGCCTGCGCGGCGGCGACTGGGTGCGCGCGGTGTCCGAAGAAGGCGGCGAATGGACCGATCTGCGCTCGATCTCCGACCTGCGCTGGCAGGTCACGCAGGCGGCGACTTCGCGTCAGCGCTTGCAGTTGCAAGTCACCGACCGCGATGGCCGCGGCCCGCGCACTGTGACGCTCGACCTGGGCAGTGTCGATCCGCGCGAGGTCGACGGCGGCTTCATCCGCAAGGCCGGTCTGGGCGGTGTGTTCAGTGAGCCCGTGCTGGGCGAAGTCAAGGTCGGCGGGCCGGCTGCCGCTGCGGGGCTGAAGGCCGGCGACCGCGTGCTCGACGTCGACGGCATGGCGGTAGGCGACGCACAGACGCTGCGCGAGCGCATCAGGGCCAGCGCGCGCGAAGGCGCGCCGCGAGTGCAGCGCTGGCGCGTCGAGCGTTCGGGTCGCGCGCTCGAAGTCGAAGTCACGCCGCGCGTCGCCCGCGATGGCGAAGCCAGCGTGGGCCGCATCGACGCCTTTGTCGGTCTGCCGCCGGCCATGGTGACGGTGCGCCACGGGCCCGTCGAAGGCCTGGTGGAAGGCGTGGTCCGCACCTGGGACGTCTCGGTCCTGACCGTTCGCATGCTCGGCCGCATGCTCATCGGCGAGGCCTCGCTCAAGAACCTCAGCGGCCCGATCACCATCGCCGATTACGCAGGCCAGTCGGCCAGCCAGGGGCTGGCCTACTACCTCGGTTTCCTGGCGCTGGTCAGTGTCAGCCTGGGCGTGCTCAACCTGCTGCCACTGCCCATGCTCGATGGTGGCCACCTGATGTATTACATTTTCGAGGGCGTCACCGGGCGCCCGGTCTCCGACCTCTGGCTGGCCCGGCTCCAACGCGGCGGCATTGCCGTACTGCTGTTGATGATGTCTGTCGCCCTTTTCAACGACGTGGCCCGCTTGCTGGGCCTGCACTGAAGCGCTCATGCTCCCTGTCTCTCCTTTCGGGCCCCTGCGCCCCGCCGCTGCACTGATCGTGGCGGCCGCTCTGATCGCCCTGCCGGTCCTGGCCGCCCAGCCCTTTCTCATCAAGGACATCCGCGTCGAGGGCGTGCAGCGCACCGACCCCGGCACTGTGTTTGCCGCGCTGCCCTTTCGCATCGGCGACACCTACACCGACGACAAGGGTTCGGCGGCCTTGCGGGCGCTGTTTGCGACCGGCCTGTTCAAGGACGTGCGCATCGACATCGACGGCCAGGTGGCGGTGGTCATCGTCGAAGAGCGCTCGATCATCGCCAGCGTCGCCTTCGTGGGCCTGAAGGAGTTCGACAAGGACCCGCTGACCAAGTCGCTGCGCGACGCCGGCATCGGCGAAGGCCTGCCCTTCGACCGCGCGCTGATCGACCGTGCCGAGCAGGAGATCAAACGCCAGTACCTCAGCCGCAGCCTCTACGGTGCCGAGGTCGTGACCACCGTCACACCGCTCGAGCGCAATCGCGTCAACGTGACATTCACGATGACCGAGGGCGACGCCGCGCGCATCAGCGACATCCGCATCGTCGGCACCCAGGTGTTCAGCGAATCCACGCTGCTCGACCTGTTCGAACTCACCCCCGGCGGCTGGTTCACCTGGTACAGCAAGTCCGACCGGTACTCGCGCACCAAGCTCAATTCCGACCTCGAGAAGCTGCGCGCGCACTACTTCAACCGCGGCTACCTCGAGTTCGCCATCGAGTCGACACAGGTCACGATCTCGCCCGACAAGCAGACCATCGCGATCGCGATCTCGATCAAGGAAGGCCAACCCTACACCGTGACCTCGGTGCGGCTGGAGGGCGACTTTTTGGGCAAGGAGGATGAGTTCCGCGCCATGGTGCTTTTGCGGCCGGGGCAGGCTTACCGCGGCGACGCCGTGACCGAGACTGCCAAGCGTTTCACCGAGCGCTTCGGCCTCTACGGCTACGCCTTCGCGCGCATCGAGCCACGGCCCGAAATCGACCGTGCCACCGGCCAGGTGGCAGTGGTGTTTTCGGCCGAGCCGCAGCGTCGCGTCTACGTGCGCCGCGTCGACGTGGCCGGCAACACGCGCACGCGTGACGAAGTGGTGCGGCGCGAATTTCGTCAGCTCGAGGCGGCCTGGTACGACGGCGGGCTCATCAAGCTGTCCAAGGAGCGCGTCGACCGGCTGGGGTACTTCAAGGATGTCGAGGTCGAGACCAACGAGGTTGCGGGCTCGCCGGACCAGGTTGACCTCATCGTCAACGTGACCGAGAAGCCCACCGGCAACCTGGCCATCGGCGCGGGCTACTCCAACGCCGAGAAGCTCACCTTCTCGGCCTCGGTCAAGCAAGACAACGCCTTCGGGTCGGGCAAGAGCCTGGGGCTCGAGCTCAACACCAGCAAGACCAATCGCACGGTGGTGGTGAGCACGGTCGATCCCTACTGGACCGTGGACGGCATTTCGCTGGCCGTGGATGCCTTCTACCGCACCACGCGCCCGATCAACTTCCTGGGCGACAGCTACGACCTCAAGACGCCCGGTGCATCGGTGCGTTTCGGGGTGCCCTTCTCCGAGTACGACACAGTCTTCATGGGTCTGGGCTGGGAGCGCACCGAGCTCGGCATCTCGGTCGGGCTGCCGCTGGCCTGGCTGAACTACCGCGCGCTCTACGGCAACGCCACCGATGCCTTCTCGGCCACTGTGGGCTGGGCGCGCGACGGCCGCGACAGCGTGCTGGTGCCCAGTGCCGGCCGCTACCAGCGCGCGTTTTTCGAGTGGAGTTTCGCTGGCGAAGTGCGCTACCTCAAGGCCAACCTGCAGTACCAGGAGTTCTGGCCGCTGCCCCTGCGCATGACGCTGGGCGTGAACGCCGAAATCGGCATCGGCAAGGGGCTGGGCGGCAAGCCCTATCCGGTGTTCAAGAACTTCTACGGCGGTGGCCTGGGCACGGTGCGTGTGTTCGAGCAAGGCTCGCTGGGCGTGATCGATCCCACCGGCTCCTACATCGGCGGCGCGCGGCGCTTCAACGCCAACACCGAGCTCTACTTCCCCGTGCCCGGCACCGGCAACGATCGCTCGCTGCGCATCTTTGCCTTTGCCGACATGGGCAACGTGTGGCGAGAGGACGAAAAGGTGACTTCCGAGTCGCTGCGTTCTTCTGCCGGCCTGGGCCTGAGCTGGATTTCGCCAGTCGGCCCGCTCAAGCTGAGCTGGGGTGTGCCGGTGCGTGTTCAGCGCAACGATAGAATCCAGCGTTTCCAATTCCAGATCGGGACTGCCTTCTAATGAAGACGTTTGCCCTCTCCGCATTCGCCGCCGCTGCGGTGCTCTTGTCGGCCGCCGCGCCCGCGACCGCGCAGGAACTCAAGATCGGCTACGTCAACAGCGAGCGTGTGCTGCGCGAGGCCACGCCGGCCAAGGCAGCGCAGGGCAAGCTCGAGGCCGAGTTCAGCAAGCGCGAGCGCGACCTCAACGACGTCGCCGCCAAGCTCAAGTCGGCCGCCGACAAGCTTGAGAAAGACGCCCCCACGCTGGCCGAAACCGAACGCAACCGGCGCCAGCGCGAACTGGTGGATTCCGACCGCGACCTGCAGCGCAAACGCCGCGAGTTCCAGGAAGACCTCAACCAGCGCCGCAACGAAGAGTTGTCTGTGGTGGTCGAGCGCGCCAACAAGGTGATCAAGCAGATCTTCGACACCGAGAAGTACGACGTGATCCTGCAGGAGGTCGTCTTCGCGGGCCCACGCGTCGACATCACCGACAAGGTCATCAAGGTTCTCAACGCGCCGGCTGCACCGGGCAAGTGAACGCGCCGCGCCGCGCCGCGGGGTCTTGACAGTGGCGCGCGCGCGCATCGGTGACATCGCCAGCCTGCTCGGTGGTGAGCTGATCGGAGACGCCGGCCTTGAGGTGCTGCGTATAGCGCCTCTCGAGACCGCCGACGCGGCCAGCATCAGCTTTCTCTCGAATCCGCGCTATCAAGCGCAGCTCATCGCCTCGCAGGCGGCCTGCGTCATCGTGGGCCCCGCGATGCGCGACATTGCCGCGGCGCGCGGTGCCGCGATCATCTGCGCCGACCCCTACCTGGCCTTTGCCCGGCTCACGCAGTGGTGGGCCGCGCAGACGCGCAGCCGGCCGCCGCCCGGTGTCCACGCGAGCGCGGTCGTTGAAGAAGGCGCACTGATCGACGCCAGCGCCAGCATCGGCGCCCTGGCCCTCATCGGACGCGGCGCGCGCATCGGCGCCGGCGCCGTGATCGGTGCGCATTGCAGCATCGGCGAGGCCGCCGAGATCGGCGCCGGCACGGTCTTCAAGCCGCGCGTCACGCTGAGCGACGCCTGCCGCATCGGTGCGCGCGGCATCGTGCACAGCGGTGCGGTCATCGGCGCCGACGGCTTTGGTTTCGCGCCGTCCGAGGGCCGCTGGGAAAAGATCGAACAGCTCGGTGCGGTGCTCATTGGTGACGAGGTCGAGATCGGCGCCAACACCTGCGTCGACCGCGGCGCGCTCGGCGACACCGTGCTCGAAGACGGTGTCAAGCTCGACAACCTGGTGCAGATCGGCCACAACGTGCGCGTCGGCGCGCACTGCGCCTTTGCCGGTTGTGTCGGCGTGGCCGGCAGTGCAAAGATCGGCCGCCACTGCACGGCCGGCGGCGGCGCCATCATCCTGGGACACCTGGAGATCGTCGACCATGTGCACATCACGGCGGCCACGGTCATCACGCGATCAATTCACAAGCCGGGCCAGTACAGCGGCGCATTTCCGTTCGATGACAATGCCTCGTGGGAGAAGAACGCGGCCACGCTGCGGCAACTGCACGCCCTGCGGGACCGCCTGCGGGCACTCGAGCGCAAGACCTGAGAACCTGAGCCCATGGACATCCAACACATCCTGCGCAAGCTGCCGCACCGCTACCCGTTTCTGCTGGTCGACCGCGTGCTCGAGCTCGAGAAAAACGTGCGCATCAAGGCGCTCAAGAACGTGACAATCAACGAGCCTTTCTTCCCGGGCCACTTTCCGGCGCGCCCGGTGATGCCGGGCGTGCTGATGCTCGAGGCGCTGGCGCAGGCTGCGGCGCTGCTGTCCTTTGAGTCGCTTGACACCGAGCCCGGCGAAGACACCGTGGTGTACTTCGCCGGCATCGACGGTGCGCGCTTCAAGCGGCCTGTGGGCCCTGGCGACCAACTCATCCTCGAAGCCCGCATCGACCGCGTCAAGTCCGGCATCTATCGCTACAAGACGCGCGCCACGGTGGATGGCCTGCTGGCCTGCGAGGCCGAGCTGATGTGCACGATGCGCAAGGTGATCTGAAGTGACTGCCCCCTACACGCCTGCGGCGTGGTCCCCCCAAGGGGGATCAGGCCTCTTCGGGCGGCCGTGCGAGGCCTGAGCCGATGTCGCTGATCCACCCCAGCGCCATCGTCGACCCGGCGGCCGAGCTCGGCGCCACGGTCAGCGTCGGTCCCTACGCGGTGATCGGTGCCGGCGTGTCGGTGGGCGAGGGCAGCACCATTGGCGCGCACTGCGTGATCGAGGGGCCGACGACGATCGGCCGCGACAACCGCATCTTCTCGCACGCGGCGCTGGGTGCCGCGCCGCAGGACATGAAGTACCGTGGCGAGCCGACGTCGCTGGAAATCGGCAACCGCAACACCATCCGCGAGTTCTGCACCTTCAACCGCGGCACCGCGCAAGACGTTGGCGTCACGCGCCTGGGCAACGACAACTGGGTCATGGCTTACGTGCATGTGGCGCACGACGTGCAGGTGGGGCAGCACACCATCCTGGCCAACAACGCCACGCTGGCCGGCCACGTGCACGTGGGCGACTGGGTGATCGTGGGTGGGCTGACGGGCGTGCACCAGTTCTGCAAGGTCGGCGCCCACGCGATGCTGGGCTTTCAGAGCCATGTCTCGCAGGACGTGCCGCCGTTCATGACGGTCGCGGGCAACCCGCTGTCGGTGAGCGGCTTCAACGCCGAGGGGCTGCGTCGGCGCGGCTACTCCAAGGAGCGCATCGCGCTGGTCAAGCAGATGCACCGGCTGCTGTATCGCGACGGCCTCACGCTCGACAAGGCGCGAGTGGCCATCGCCGCGCTGGCCGGCACGGTCGAAGGCGGCGACGTCGATGTGGCGATGCTGCTGGACTTTCTGGCCGCATCGACGCGCGGCATCGCACGATAGGCCGCGATGCACCTGGGCATGGTGGCCGGCGAGGCCTCGGGCGACCTGCTCGCCGGCTTGCTGCTCACCGGGCTGCGCCAGCGCTGGCCCGGGCTGCGCGCGGCCGGCATTGGCGGGCCGCGCATGGCCGAGCAGGGCTTCACCGCCTGGTGGCCGCACGACAAGCTGGCGGTGCGCGGCTACGTCGAGGTGCTGCGCCATTACCGCGAGATTTCGGGCATCCGCGACGCACTGGCCGAGCGCTTGCTGCGCGAGCGGCCAGCGGCCTTCATCGGCGTCGATGCGCCCGACTTCAACCTCGGCCTGGAAGCTCGGCTCAAGGCCGCTGGCATCAAGAGCGTGCACTTCGTCTGCCCGTCGATCTGGGCCTGGCGCGGCGGCCGTGCCAAGAAGATGGCGGCCAGCTGCGACCACGTGCTGTGCCTCTTTCCGTTCGAGCCGGAATTGCTGCGTGCCCACGGCGTAGCCGCCACCTACGTGGGGCACCCGCTGGCCGACGCGATCCCGCTGACGCCGCCGCGCGCGGCCGGCCGCGCGGCGCTGGGCCTGGCGGCCGACGACCGGGTTGTGGCCGTGTTGCCGGGCAGCCGGCGCTCAGAGATCCAGGCCATCGCGCCAAGCTTTCTGCAGGCCTGCGCGCACCTGCACCGCGAGCGGCCGGCGCTGCGCTTCGTGCTGCCGGTGTCGCCGGGGCTGCGGCCGCTGCTCGACCCCCTGGTGGCCACGCACGCGCCGGGCGTGCCGCTGCGCCTGCTGGACGGCCAGTCGCATGCCGCCCTGGCCGCTTGCGATGTGACGCTGATCGCCAGCGGCACGGCCACGCTCGAGGCGGCGCTGTTCAAACGGCCGATGGTCATCGGCTACCGCATGCACGCGCTAAGCTGGCAGATCATGAAGCGCATGCGCTACCAGCCCTGGGTAGGCCTGCCCAACGTTCTGTGCCGCGACTTCGTGGTGCCTGAGCTCATCCAGGGCGACTGCCAGCCCGAACCGCTCGCCCGCGCCGTCCTGCGCTGGCTGGATGACGCCTCGGCCGCCGAGGCGCTGTCCCGCCGTTTCGACGATCTTCATCACCTGCTCCGGCGCGACACCGCGCGCTGCGCCACCGATGCCCTCGCGCAAGTCCTTCAGGTTTGAGCAACTCGGCCCGGGTTGGGACAAGCCGGGGCTGATCGCCGGCGTGGACGAGGCCGGCCGCGGCCCGCTGGCCGGCCCCGTGGTGGCCGCGGCGGTGATCCTCGACGAACTGCAGCCGATTCGCGGCCTGGGCGACTCCAAGGTCATCTCGCCGCGCCGGCGCGAGACGCTCTTCGACGAGATTCGCGCCCGCGCGCTGTGCTGCTCGATTGCCAGCGCCAGCGTCGAGGAGATCGACCGCCTCAACATCCTGCAGGCCACGCTGCTGGCGATGCAGCGCGCGGTGGCCGGCCTGCGCTTGCCACCGCATCGGGTGGTGGTCGATGGCAACCGCGCGCCGCTGCTGCCCGTGCCCGTGGCCGCGGTGGTGAAGGGCGACGCCAAGGTGGCGGCGATCTCGGCCGCGTCGATCCTGGCCAAGGTGTTTCGCGACCGGCTTTGCATCGAGCTGCACGCGCGCCACCCGGTGTACGGCTTTGCCACCCACAAGGGCTACCCGACGCCAGATCACCTGGCCGCCCTGCGCAGCCACGGGCCGTGCCCCGAACATCGCCGCAGCTTTGCGCCGGTGCGCAGTGCGGGTGATGTGCGGTGAGCGTCGCCCAGCACATCACGTCACGCGACAACCCCTTGCTCATGCGGCTGCGCCGGCTGGCGCAGGACGGCACGGCTTACCGCCGCGTCGACCAGGTCTGGATCGAGGGCGACCATCTGTGCGGCGCCCTGCGTGCGCATGGCGGTGCTGCGTTGCAGGCGGTGATCAGCGAAGACGCCTGGGAGCAGCCCGCACTGCGCGAGCTGGCAGGATGGGCGGCCAAGGTCGCCATCGTGCCCCAGGCGCTGTTCAAGAGCATCAGCGGCCTTGAGTCACCGGCCGGCCTGGGCTTCGTGATCGAGTTGCCGCCGCCCTTGCCGATCGATGGCGCGATGGCGAGCGTCGTGCTGGACCGGCTGCAGGACGCCGGCAACGTCGGCAGCATCCTGCGCAGCGCCGCGGCCTTCGGCGCGCGCCAGGTGCTGGCCCTCAAAGGCACGGCCGCGCTGTGGTCGCCCAAGGTGCTGCGTGCCGGCATGGGTGCGCACTTCGGGCTGCGTCTGGTGGAGGGGCTGGACGAGTCGGCACTCGATGCCTTGCGCGTGCCGTTGGTGGCCACCAGCTCGCATGGCGGCGTCAACCTGCCGCAGTCGGCATTGCCAGCGCCTTGCGTCTGGGTGCTGGGGCACGAAGGGCAGGGCGTGTCGGCCGCGCTGCTCGCGCGCTGCGCCCTGACGGTGCGCATCCCGCAGCCCGGCGGCGAGGAGTCGCTCAACGTCGCCGCCGCGGCGGCCGTGTGCCTGTACGAATCGGCGCGTCGGATGCCGGGTCAATAGATCAATCGATCAGGCCGCAGGTCGCGCAGGATGGTGGTGGCGATCTCTTCGATCGACTTGTGCGTCGACGACAGCCAGGCGATGCCCTCGCGGCGCATCATGGCCTCGGCCTCGTTGACCTCGAAGCGGCAGTTCTCCAGCGCCGCGTACTTGCTGCCCGCGCGGCGCTCGTGGCGGATCTGCGCCAGCCGCGTCGGGTCGATGGTCAGGCCGAAGCACTTGCGCTTGAAGGGTGCCAGCGGCGTCGGCAGCCGGCCGCGGTCGAAGTCTTCGGGGATCAGCGGGTAGTTGGCCGCCTTGATGCCATGCTGCATGGCCAGGTACAGGCTGGTCGGCGTCTTGCCGCTGCGGCTGACGCCAAGCAGGATGACGTCGGCGATGTCGAGGTTCTTGGCGCTCTGCCCGTCGTCGTGCGCGAGCGAGAAGTTGATGGCCTCGATGCGGTCGTGATACTCCTGGCTCTCGCTGGCATCGGAGAAGCGGCCCACGCGGTGGTTGCTCTTGACGCCGAACTCGATCTCCAGCGGCTCGACGAAGGTGCGGAACATGTCCAGCACCAGGCCCTTGCAGTGCTCGCCGGTGACCATGGCGCGCACCTCGTCGTTGATCAGGGTGATGAAGACGATGGGCCGGCGGCCTTCGCCTTCGGCAGTGGCGTTGATCTCGGCGACCACGCGGGAGGCCTTCTCGATGCTGTCGATGAAGGGCCGTCGCACATGCCGCGGCTTGGCCGAAAACTGGTTGAGGATGGAGTTGCCGAAGGTCTCGGCAGTGATGCCGGTGCCGTCCGAGACGAAGAACACGGTGCGTTCGGGCATGGGGTGCCAAGGGCAGGCAGGCCGGGCTGACCTGCGGCCCATCATAAGGAAGAACTCCTTAGAATCGAGCGCATCATTCCGCCGCCAAATCCTGACGTGACCTGCCCCCAACGCCCCTGGCTCCGCACCCTCTGGTTGCGGCGGGCGTGGCCGTCCGTCAGCCCCGGCCTGCAGCGCCCCGCGCGCGCCCATGCGGAAGCACCGGTTTTGTCACATCACGGAGCTTTCCCATGCCTGCAACCCCGCTTGCGACCGCCCTGGTCGCGCCGTTTGAACAACTGAGGATGACCGACGTCGAGTTCGTGGGCGGCAAGAACGCCTCGCTCGGCGAAATGATCAGCCAACTGGCTGCCAGCGGCGTGCGCGTACCGGGCGGCTTTGCCACCACGGCACACGCGTTCCGGCAGTTCTTGGGCCACGAAGGTCTGGCTGATCGCATACAGGCGCGCCTGGCCGACCTCGACATCGACGACGTGCGTGCACTGGCCCAGGCCGGCGCGCAGATCCGCCAATGGGTCATCGACACGCCGCTGCCGGCGGACCTGGACAGCGCCATCCGCGAGCAGTTCACGCGGCTCGCGCAAGACGACCCGCAAGCCAGCTTTGCCGTGCGTTCGTCGGCCACGGCCGAAGACCTGCCCGACGCGTCCTTTGCCGGCCAGCAGGAGACCTTCCTGAACGTGACGGGCATCGACTCGGTGCTGCATCACATGAAGGAGGTCTTCGCCTCGCTCTACAACGACCGCGCCATCAGCTACCGCGTGCACAAGGGCTTCGCGCATGCCGACGTGGCGCTGTCGGCCGGCGTGCAGCGCATGGTGCGCAGCGATCTCGGGTCGGCCGGCGTGATGTTCACGATCGACACCGAGTCGGGCTTTTCTGACGTGGTGTTCATCACCTCCAGCTATGGCCTGGGCGAGACCGTGGTGCAGGGCGCCGTCAACCCCGACGAGTTCTATGTCCACAAGCCGACACTGCGGGCCGGGCGCCCCGCCGTCATCCGCCGTGCGCTGGGCTCCAAGCTGCAGCGCATGGAATTTGCCAGCGCCGCCGACAAGGCCGCTGAACCGGGTCAACCCCGCAAGCTGGTGACCGTGATCGACACCCCGCCCGAGCAGCGCAACCGTTACTCGCTGAGCGACGCCGACGTCACCGAACTGGCCCGCTTCGCGCTGATCATCGAGCAGCACTACGGCCGGGCGATGGACATCGAGTGGGGCAAGGACGGTGTCGACGGCCTGCTCTACATCCTGCAAGCACGGCCCGAGACGGTGAAGAGCCAGCTGGGCGGCCGCGTCGAGCAGCGCTACAAGATCAAGGGCGACCGCGCCAAGGCCACCGTGCTGGCCGAGGGCCGCGCCATCGGGCAGAAGGTGGGTACCGGGCCGGTGCGCCTGGTGCGCAGCACGGCCGAGATGGACCGCGTGCAGCCGGGCGATGTGCTGGTCACCGACATGACCGATCCCAACTGGGAGCCGGTGATGAAGCGGGCTTCGGCCATCGTCACCAACCGCGGCGGGCGCACCTGCCACGCGGCCATCATTGCGCGCGAGTTGGGCATTCCGGCCGTGGTGGGCTGCGGCAACGCCACCGAGCACCTGCACGAGGGCAACCTGGTCACCGTGTCGTGCGCCGAGGGCGACACCGGCTTCGTCTACGACGGCCTGCTCGAGACCGAGATCAGCGACGTGGTGCGCGGCGAGATGCCGTACTGCCCGATCAAGATCATGATGAACGTGGGCAACCCGCAGCTCGCCTTCGACTTCTGCCAGATGCCCAACTCGGGCGTCGGCCTGGCGCGGCTCGAGTTCATCATCAACAACAACATCGGCGTGCACCCCAAGGCGATCCTCGACTACCCCAACATCGATGCCGACTTGAAGAAAGCAGTTGAGTCGGTGGCGCGTGGACACGCCAGCCCACGTGCCTTTTACGTCGACAAGCTCACCGAGGGCATCTCCACGATTGCCGCCGCCTTCTGGCCCAAGTCGGTGATCGTGCGGCTGTCGGACTTCAAGAGCAACGAGTACCGCAAGCTGATCGGCGGCACCCGCTACGAGCCCGACGAAGAGAACCCGATGCTGGGTTTTCGTGGCGCCAGCCGCTACATCAGCGGTGAGTTCAGCGACGCCTTTGCAATGGAGTGCGAAGCGCTCAAGCGCGTGCGCGGCGAGATGGGTTTGATCAACGTCGAGATCATGGTGCCCTTCGTGCGCACCGTGAAGCAGGCGGCGACGGTGGTGCGCATGCTGGCCGAGCGTGGCCTGCGCCGCGCCGCCGACGGCGGCAGCGATGGGCTGCGCCTGATCATGATGTGCGAGGTGCCCAGCAACGCCATCCTCGCCGAGCAGTTTCTCGAGCATTTCGACGGCATGTCCATCGGCTCGAATGACCTGACGCAGCTGACGCTGGGGCTGGACCGCGACTCTGGACTGGAGCAACTGGCCCACGACTTTGACGAGCGCGACCCGGCCGTCAAGGCCCTGATCTCGCGCGCCATCGCCGCCTGCCGCGCCACCGGCAAATACGTGGGCATCTGCGGCCAGGGGCCCAGCGACCACCCGGACTTCGCCGACTGGCTGGCGGCCGAGGGCATCGTGTCGATCTCGCTCAACCCGGACTCCGTGGTCGAGACCTGGCAGCGGCTGGCCAAGCGCTGATACCCAACGCGGTCAATCGGGAGGGGCTCTGCGGAGCCCCTCTTGCGTGGGCTGCGGGTTTGTCGCACTAGGGAAATGCCTATCCGGGCTTGCGATCAGATTTGGCCTTGCCGTCAGAAATGCGTAAGCGCCCGGCAAAACAGTCTTCACATGTCCGAGATTGATCCATGCTGACTTTCCTGAACGCCGTGCAACTCGTGATCTACATTGCATTGCTGGCGTTGTTGGGGCAGGGCATCCTTTACGTGCTTGCAGGTGCCAATCGTGACGCCAACTTCTTCTACAAGCTGCTGCAGGTGCTGTCCAAACCGTTCACGATGCCGGTGCGCATGATCACGCCGCGTCAGGTCACCGACCGCCAGGTGCCCATCGTCACCTTGCTGCTGCTGGTGGTGGTTTACTTCGTTGTGACCTTCGAGCGCGCCGACCTGTGCATCACCTCGGGTTTGGTCGGGCAGGCGGGGTGCCGATGAAGCCGCTTGACTACCAGTGGCAGCGTGCGCGAGGTGTCGCGCTGCTCGTGATCGGACGCAAGGCGCAGGCGCTCCAGGTCTTCGATGAGATGGCCCGCCAGTGGCCAGACGACGTCTATGTGCTGGCCAGTCGAGCGCATCTGCTGACCGAAGCTGGCGATGCGCCAAAGGCCTTGCTCGATTCGCGCCGGCTTGTGAGCTTGCGCCACGATCACGGCGGCACCTGGTTCAACCACGGCTACATGCTTGAAGTTGCGGGCCTGTTCGAAGAGGCCGAGTCAGCGTTTCGTCGCGCCACCGAACTGAGCCCCGGGCTCGACCGCGCCTGGTATGGGCTGGGGCTGGTGCTGATCCGACTGCAGCGTTACGACGACGCCATGGCGGCGCTGAAGAAAAACACTGAATTGCAACCGATGAGCCCCTACGGGTGGTATCAGCTCGCCCGTGTCCACGTCGACCGCCGCCAGCCAGAAGAGGCAGTCAAGATCATCCGCCATCTCAAGGGATTCGAGCCCAAGGTGGCGGAGCAGCTCGAGCGCGAGACCGGCCTGATGGCTGGCAAGTCCGGTGGCTGAGCGGGCCGCTCTGGCCGGCACGGTGGCTGCGATGTCAAGAGGTTCCCTAGCCCCATCCCGGGGCAGCACAACAACCGAGAGGTGAGAACGATGAAGGTGAGCGAGAACCACCGGGCGTACTGGCGGAAAAACCTCAGGATCACTGCGATTCTGCTGTCTATCTGGTTTGTGGTGACTTATGTCGTGGCCTTTTTCGCCCGCGACCTGAGCTTCATCATGGCGGGCTGGCCCTTCAGTTTCTGGATGGGCGCACAAGGTGCATTGGTGGTCTACGTCGCCATCATCTGGTACTACGCCCACTACATGAACAAGCTCGACATCGAGCACGGCGTTGCCGAGGAGGAATGACATGGCTGGCTTGAGTTTCGAACCCCAGGCTGGGGTCTCCAACAAGGAGGCCAATGCGGCCTTCAAGAAAGGCCTGAACAAGGTCTATACCTGGTACACAGGGGGCTTCGTCGCCTTCGTGATCGTGCTGGCCATCGCCGAGCAGATGGGCCTGTCCCGCGGTGCCATCGGCATCGTCTTCCTGCTCGCCACTGTGGGCCTGTATGCCGGCATCGGCATCATGAGCCGCACCAACGACGCGGCCGAGTACTACGTGGCCGGTCGCCGCGTGCCTGCCGTGTACAACGGCATGGCCACCGGCGC
>JANPMR010000048.1:0-4539 GCA_031427055.1 Rubrivivax sp. | reverse complement strand
GCAGGACGCCGTGCTCAACCTGTGCCGCGTCAAGCTGCGCGACCAGTTGCGCCTGGACAAGCTGGGTTACCTGGAAGAGTACCCGCAGTACCCGCACGGCAAGTTCACCGACGTGGTGCCGCGCGGCGGCAATGCCGGCGGCGGCGGCCAGCCGGGCTGGGTGCTCAAGTGCAAGGGCTGGGAGACCGACCCCAACGCCTACATCTACTTCACCATCCAGGGCCAGGCCTGGGCGCCGATCTGCGACGCCATCGGCAAGCCCGAGTGGAAGAACGACCCGCTGTACATGACGCCCAAGGCGCGCCAGCCGCACATCATGGATATCTTCGGCACCATCGAAGCCTGGCTCCAGGACAAGACCAAGTTCGAGGCCGTGGACATCCTGCGCAAGTTCGACATTCCCTGCTCGCCGGTGATGTCGATGAAAGAGCTCTCGGTCGATCCGTCGCTGCGCGCCAGTGGCACCATCGTCGAAGTGCAGCACAAGGCGCGCGGCCCCTACCTGACGGTGGGCAGCCCGATCAAGTTCTCGGAGATGAAGGTCGAGATCACCGGCTCGCCGCTGCTCGGCGAGCACACCGACGAAGTGCTGGCCGAGCTGGGCTACAGCAGCGACAAGATCGCGACGCTGCACGCTGCCAAGGCCGTGTGATGACCGGGCACCGGCCAGCGTCTTGGCCGGAGATTGCGTTGGCGGCGCCCCCAGCGGGCGCCGTCTTTCCTTCCGGCCTGGATGGGAGAAGCAGCCATGCACACCGACACTGATCTGAGCGCGCTGGTCGCCGCCCTGGGCGACGCCGTGATGGTCTGCGACGCCGCCGGCGCCATCACCTTGTGGAACCCGGCCTGCGAGCGCATGTTCGGCCACACCGAGGCCGAGGTGATGGGCAAGACGATGGACATGATCATTCCCGAGCGCCTGCGTGGGCGCCACTGGGAGGGTTATCACAAGACGATGGCCACCGGCATCACCAAGTACGGCACCGACGTGCTGCGCGTGCCCGCAGTCGACAAGCAGGGCCGGACGATGTCGATCGCCTTCACGGTGGCGATGCTGTACGCACCCGACGGCAAGGTCAGCGCCATCGCCTCGGTCATCCGCGACGAAACCGCCCGCTTCAACGACGAGCGCGCGCTGAAGAAGCGGCTGGCGGAACTCGAAGCCCAACTGGCGGCAAAGGCCTAGGGGCAGACGATGAGCAAGAAGGCCCTGGACGGCATTCGCATCCTCGACTTCACGCATGTCCAGTCGGGCCCGACCTGCACCCAGCTGCTGGCCTGGATGGGCGCCGACGTCATCAAGGTCGAGCGCCCGGGCGAGGGCGACGCCACGCGCGGGCAGCTGCGCGACATCCCCGGTGTCGACGGCCTGTACTTCACCATGCTCAACCACAACAAGCGCTCGGTGACGATCAACACCAAGAGCGCACGTGGGCTGAAGGTGCTCGACCGCCTGATCGAGAGCTGCGACGTGCTGGTCGAGAACTTCGCGCCCGGCGCGCTCGAGCGCATGGGCATCACCTGGGACCGCATCCAGGCGCTCAACCCGCGCATGGTCGTGGCCTCGATCAAGGGCTTCGGACCCGGGCCCTACGAGGCCTGCAAGGTCTACGAGAACGTGGCGCAGTGCGCCGGCGGCGCGGCGTCCACCACCGGTTTTGACGACGGCCCGCCGCTGGTCACGGGCGCGCAGATCGGCGACAGCGGCACCGGCGTTCACCTGGCACTGGGCATCGTGGCGGCGCTCTACCAGCGCACCCACAGCGGCCGCGGCCAGAAGGTGCTGGCGCCCATGCAAGACGCCGTGCTCAACCTGTGCCGCGTCAAGCTGCGCGACCAGCAGCGCCTGGAGCGCACGCACACCCTGCACGAGTACCCGCAGTACCCCGACGGCAAGTTCGGCGCCGCCGTGCCGCGCGCGGGCAATGCCTCGGGCGGCGGCCAGCCGGGCTCGATCCTGAAGTGCAAGGGCTGGGAGACCGATCCCAACGCCTACATCTACTTCATCACCCAGGCCGCCGTGTGGCCCGCCGTGTGCCAGGTGATCGGCGAGCCCGGCTGGATTGACGACGAGGCCTATGCC
The DNA here is from genome assembly GCA_031427055.1 of Rubrivivax sp. GTDB lineage: Bacteria > Pseudomonadota > Gammaproteobacteria > Burkholderiales > Burkholderiaceae_C > Rubrivivax. The sequence continues at coordinate 2,456 of JANPMR010000048.1, read as the reverse complement.
ACGCCCAAGGCGCGGCTGTTGCACCTCAAGCCGATCTTTGCGCGCATCGAGCGCTGGACCATGACGATGGACAAGTTCGAGGCCATGGAAATCCTCAACCGGCACGACATCCCCTGCGGCCCGATCCTGTCGATGAAAGAGATCGCCAACGAGCCCGCGCTGCGGGCCAGCGGCACCATCGTCGAGGTCGATCACCCGACGCGGGGCAAGTACCTCAGCGTGGGCAACCCCATCAAGATGTCAGACAGCCCGACCGACGTCCAACGCTCACCCCTGCTCGGCGAGCACACCGACGAGGTGCTGGCGCAGTTGGGCTTCAGTGCCGCCGACGTGACCGAACTGCGCGCCGAGGGCGCGATCTGAAAGCGGCAAGACGATGAACACCCGAACCATTCCGATCGTTGCCGAAGGCGCGTTGCGACAACGCAAACGCCAAGCACCCAAGGGCCGACAGGTCGACCCGGCCGCCCTGGCCGAGGTGCAGCGCCTGCTGGGCAAAGAGTCGCGCCAGCGTGACCTGCTGATCGAGCACCTGCACAAGATCCAGGACCACGCGGGCCATCTGTCAGCGGCGCACCTGGCGGCGCTGGCGCAAGAGATGCGCATGCCGCAGACCGAGGTCTTCGAGGTCGCGAGCTTCTATCACCACTTCGACATCGTGAAAGAAGGGCAGACCGCGCCACCGGCGCTGACGGTGCGCGTGTGCGACGGGCTGTCTTGCGAGCTGGCCGGCGCGCAAGACCTGTTGGCGCGCCTGCCCGCCATCCTGGGCGACGGCGTGCGCGTCATCGCCGCGCCTTGCATCGGCCGTTGCGAACAAGCGCCGGCGGTGGCCGTCGGCCAGCATCCGGTGGCCGCGGCAACCTGTGATGCGGTGGCAGCCAAGGTCAGGGCCGGCGAGACCACGCACCAGCCCGACGGTTTCATCGACCTCGACGCCTACCGGGCCGCGGGCGGCTACACGCTGCTCAAGCAGTGCATTGCCGGCGAGCACGATGTCGAGACGGTTATCAAGGAGATGGAAAACTCCGGCCTGCGCGGCCTGGGCGGCGCGGGCTTTCCGGCCGGCCGCAAGTGGCGAATCGTGCGCAACGAGCTCGCGCCGCGGCTGATGGCCGTCAACCTCGACGAAGGCGAGCCCGGCACCTTCAAGGACCGCGTCTACCTCGAACGCGACCCGCACCGCTTTGTTGAGGGCATGCTGATCGCCGCCTGGGCCGTGGGCATCGGCCGCATCTACGTCTACCTGCGCGACGAGTACCACGGCTGCCGCGCCCTGCTGCAGGCCGAGCTGGCCCGCTTGGCCGCCGACCCGCCCTATCCCGGCATGCCCGAGATCACGCTGCGCCGCGGCGCCGGCGCCTACATCTGCGGCGAAGAGTCGGCCATGATCGAGTCGATCGAAGGCAAGCGCGGCATGCCGCGCCTGCGCCCGCCTTACGTCGCGCAGGTCGGCCTCTTCGGCCGCCCGACGCTCGAGCACAACTTCGAGACCCTGTACTGGGTGCGCGAGATCCTTGAAAAGGGCGTGGCGTGGTTTGCGTCACACGGCCGCCACGGCCGCAAGGGCCTGCGCTCGTTTTCGGTCTCGGGCCGCGTCGTCAGCCCGGGCGTCAAGCTCGCGCCCGCCGGCATCACCATGCGCGAGCTTCTCGACGAGTACTGCGGTGGCATGCAACAAGACCACGCCTTTTACGCCTACCTGCCCGGCGGCGCCTCGGGCGGCATCCTGCCGGCGAGCCTCTCCGACATCCCGCTCGACTTCGACACCTTGCAGCCCTATGGCTGCTTCATCGGTTCGGCCGCCGTCGTCGTGCTGTCGGATCAAGACAGCGCGGTGGGCGCGGCGCGCAATCTGATGCGCTTCTTCCAGCACGAGTCCTGCGGCCAGTGCACACCCTGCCGCAATGGCACGGCCAAGGCCTCGGCGCTGATCGCCAGGCCGCAGTGGAATCTGCCGCTGCTGGACGAGTTGTCCAACGTGATGCGAGACGCCTCGATCTGCGGTCTGGGCCAAGCGGCGCCGAATCCGGTCGACTGCGTCATCAAGTACTTTCCGCACGAACTGGCCACGAGGACTGAGGCATGAACGCGATCACGCGCAAGGAAGCCGCGGCGCTGGACGCGCCGCTGGTGAGCTTCACGCTCAACGGCCGCGAGGTGCAAGGGCGCAGCAACGAAACGCTGATCGAGATCGCCGACCGCGAAGGCGTAGCGATCCCGCGCCTTTGCTACAAGCCCGGCCTCGACGCGGTCGGCAACTGCCGCGCCTGCGTGGTCGAGATCGGCGGCGAGCGCGTGCTGGCGCCGTCGTGCTGCCGCACCCCGAGCGCCGGCATGCAGGTCAGCACCGACAGCGCACGCGCCCTGCGTTCGCAGAAGATGGTGCTCGAGCTGCTGCTGGCCGACATGCCCGAGACCGCCTACACGCGGCACAACGAGGTCGACCAATGGGC
>JANPMR010000047.1:0-3341 GCA_031427055.1 Rubrivivax sp. | reverse complement strand
AGATGGCATGCGTGTGGCCGCCGCAAAACTCCATCAGCTTGTAGCGGCGCGCCGGGTCGGCCTCGGCGGCGATGCGTGCGGCCACCTTGAGCGCCACCTCGCCGTCGCGAAACTCGTCGATGTACTTCACGGCGCCATCGCTGCGACGGCACCCGACGCAAACAAGGCCAGCGTGCGCTCGGCCTCGTCGGGGTCGAGCTTGGACAGCGCGTAGCCGACATGCAGGATCACGTAGTCGCCGACCGCCACGTCGTCGACCAGCGCCAGCGAGATGGGCTTGCGGATGCCGCCGAGGTCGACGATGGCCGCGTCGCCGTCCAGCAACTCGACCACACGCACGGGGATGGCCAGGCACATCGTTCAGTCTCCCTTGCGACTGCGTTCGCGGCAGATGGCCACCCAGGCCTGGCCCAGGGCGATGCCGCCGTCATTGGGCGGTGCCTGCTGGGCCTGCAGCACGCGCAGGCCCACGGCCTGCAAGCCAGACACGACGAGTTGGGTGAGCCGGACATTGAGAAAGCAGCCACCGCCCAGCGCCACCGTGCGCAGCCCCGTGCGCTGCGCCGCCTGCGCAAGCCATCGCACCAGGCCATGCGCCATGGCGTGGTGGAAGAGCATGGCGCCGCGCGCCGGGTCGGCCTCGTCGACCAGGGCGGCCAGCAGCGGCATGGGGTCGAGCACGCCATCGGTGCCGATGACCGTGAAGCCGTCCAGGCTGTCGACCGGCGCTCTGCCGTCCGCGGCCAGGGCCTCCAGCAGCATCGGCGCCTGGCCCTCAAAGGCGGCCAGTTCGCGCACGCCCAGCATCGCAGCCGCAGCGTCGAACCAGCGCCCCATGCTGCTGCTGGGCGGGCAACGCAGGCCCCGCGCCAGCATCTGCGCCACGGCGTCGGCGGCGCGCTGCTGCGCAAACCGCGCCGCGATGTCGCGGCCGCGGCCCAGCACCTGCAGCACGGCGGCGGCCATGCGCCAGGGCTCGCGCGCCGCGACGTCGCCGCCGGGCATGGCCAGCGGCCGCAGGTGGCCCAGGCGCGTGAAGGCGCCGCCGTCCACGCGCAGCAGCTCGCCGCCCCAGGCCGCGCCGTCATCGCCCAGGCCCACGCCGTCCAGGGCCAGCCCCAGCAAGGGGCCTGTGATGCCGTGTTCGGCCGCCACGGCGGCGATGTGCGCGTGGTGGTGCTGCACCGCGTGGCAGGGCAGGCCGTGCGCGGCCGCATAGGCGGCGGCAAAGCGGCTGCTGAAGAAGTCGGGGTGCAGGTCGTGCGCGACGATCTCTGGCCGCACGTCCAGCACGCGCATCAGGTGCGCTGCGGCCTCTTCCAGCGCGTCGCAGGTGGCCTTGTTGTCCAGGTCGCCCACGTGCGGCGACAGAAAGGCCTCATCGCCACGCGTGATGCACACGGTGTTTTTCAGCCAGGCGCCGCTGGCCAGCACCGAGGGGCCGCCACGCGGCAGCTTGATGGGCCGCGGCGTGTAGCCGCGGGCGCGGCGGATGAACTGCGGCGCGCCGGCACAGATGCGAAGCACGCTGTCGTCGCAACGCGCGACGATGTCGCGGTCGTGCAGCAGCACAGCGTCGGCGATACCGGCCAGGCGCTGCAGCGCGCTGGCGTTGTCGGTGACGATGGGCTCGCCGCCAGGGTTGGCGCTGGTCATCACGAGCAGCAGGTCTCGCGGCTGCTGCTGCTGCCAACCCAGCCCCGCGGGGCGGCCGGCGGCTTCGTGGAACAGCAGGTGCTGGATGGGCGTGCCCGGCAGCATCATGCCCAGCACCGCCAGCCCCGGCGCCACGCCGTCCAGCCGCGCGGCCGCACCAGGCTGCATCGGCAGCAGCACGACCGGGCGTTCGGGCGCGGCCAGCAGCGCTTGCTCGTCGGCACTGGCGAGCACCCATTGCAGCGCCGAGGGCAGCGCCGCGGCCATCACGGCAAACGGCTTCTCCTCGCGGTTCTTGCGCCGGCGCAACACGGCCACTGCCTGCGCGTTGCGCGCGTCGCAGGCAAGGTGGAAGCCACCGAGACCCTTGATGGCGACGACGGCGCCAGCGCGGATCAGCGCCAGCGTCTGCACGATCGCGTCGCCGTCGATGGCGCCGCCCTCCATGTCCACCAACGCCAGCGCCGGCCCGCACGCCGCGCAGGCGGTGGGCTCGGCGTGAAAGCGGCGGTCGAGCGGGTCTTCGTACTCGGCGCGGCAGCGCGGGCACAGCGCAAAGGCGGCCATGCTGGTCTGGCTGCGGTCGTAGGGCAGCGAGCGCGTGAGCGTGTAGCGCGGGCCGCAATGCGTGCAGTTGATGAAGCCGTAGCGGTGGCGGCGGTCGGCCGGGTCGAAGAGCTCGTGCAGGCAGGCGTCGCAGGTGCCGGCGTCGGGCGGGATGGCGGTCTTCACGGTGCCGGCGCGGCTGGCGCGGATCTCGAAACCACTGGCTGCGTCTTGCGTGGCCCGCGCCACGGGCTCGATGGCCTCGACGCGCGCCAGCGGCGGCGCCTCGCTGCGCAGCCGGCGCGTGAACAGGTCGAGCGCCGAGGCCGTGCCCTGCACCTCGATCAGCACGCCCTCGGCGTCGTTGAGCACCCAGCCGGCCAGCCCCAGCTCGTGGGCCAGGCGGTAGACGAAGGGCCGAAAGCCGACGCCCTGCACGGCGCCGCGCACACGCACACGCACACGCACGGCGCGGCGCTGCAGCACGGGGGCCTCGAGCTCGAGCAGCATGCTCAGGCCGCGGCTTGCGCCGCGTGTGCCGGCCGCCGTGCGCGCGCCGCGGCCGCGCCGCGCTCGATCCAGGCCAGCCAGCCATCCATGCCGGCGTCGGTGGTGGCCGAGAGCTGCACGATCTCGATCGTCGGGTTGATGCGGCGCGCGTTGGCCCTGCAGCGCTCGACATCGAATCGCAGGTGCGGCAGCAGGTCGGTCTTGTTCAGCAGCATCAGGCTGGCGGCGTAGAACATGTCGGGGTACTTGAGCGGCTTGTCCTCGCCCTCGGTCACCGAGAGCACCACCACCTTGTGCGCCTCGCCCAGGTCGAAGCCGGCCGGGCAGACCAGGTTGCCCACGTTCTCGATCATCAGCACCGAGTCTTCGGCCGGCGCCAGCCGCTGCAGCGCGGTGCGCACCATCTCGGCGTCCAGGTGGCAGCCCGTGCCGGTGTTGATCTGCAAGGCCGGCGCGCCGGTGGCGCGGATGCGATCAGCGACGAAGCTGGTCTGCTGGTCGCCCTCGATCACGGCAATCGGCAGCTTGTCGCGCAGCATCTCGATGGTGCGCACCAGCAGCGTCGTCTTGCCCGAGCCGGGGCTGGACACCAGGTTGAGCGCGAAGATGCCACGCTCGGCCAGCCAGGC
>JANPMR010000046.1:0-9894 GCA_031427055.1 Rubrivivax sp. | reverse complement strand
CCTCGGCCTTCCCGGCCTCGGCCCTGGCCGCCTTGGCCTCGGCCATGTTGGCAGCTTCGGCCTTGATGGCTGCCGCCTTTGCTGCCTCGGCATTGTTTGTTGCTGCTTTCGCCGCGGCTTCCTTGGTGGCATTGGCGGCCTCTCTGGCTGCCCTGTCACCCTCCGGCCTGCGGCCTTCGCCGCGCCCGTCTTCGCCCTTCGCCGCGGCATCCTTTCGCGCCTGCGGCGACTTGGCGCCCGGCGCCGTTGCCGGCGGCAGCGCGGTCGCGGTCGGTTGCGGGGCGGCGGCCACCACGCTGATCTGGGGTGCCGTGACCACGGGTGCAGCGGGCTTGAGTTGCTTGCGTTGCGCCGCATCGATCGGGGCGCCTGGTTTGGCGGCCAGTTGCGCCAGCTGTGCGGCAAATGGCACCGGTGCCGGCGGCGGTGCGGTGCGGGCGACGATGCCTCGTTGATGCGCCGGCGGCTTGTCGCGGGCCTCGCGGGCACCGCCTTGCACGCTTTGGTGGACCGGTGCCACGTTGGCGATGCGCACCACGGGCGCGCTGGCGACCGCTTCGCGCGTCAAGTGCAGTTTGGCCTTGGCCACCGGCAGCGCGCCCACGAAGGCCTGCGTCGGCACCGCGACCACAGCGCCCGTGACCTGTTGGTTGACGTAGATCACCTTGGTGACCTGGGTAATCTTGGTCGTGCTGTTGACGATGGTCGTGTTGTAGACATTGGTGATCGTCGCCGGCGCGATCACCGCATTGCTGCGATTGATGCTCTCGAAGTAGGTGCGGCTGACCGGGTAGGACGGTTGATAGACCTCGCGCGGCGCCAGCGGGAACCAGCCGACCTGGGCTGCGCCCGCGCCGCCGGCCGTCATCGAGATCTGGAAGTTCGTGCCGCCAATGAAGGCCACCAGCGCCGGCGCATACACCGCCCGCTCACGTCGCGGGCCGGGAACCCAGGCCCATGTGCCGCCGATGTGCGCCCAGCGACCATAGTGCGACACGGCATAGCCCCAGGGCGCGTCGTCCACCCAGGTCCAGCCCCAGGGGTCGATCCATGACCAATGCCCGTCGCGGTAGGGCGTCCAGCCCGTGACCACGCGCGTCGGTGTCCAGACCGAACCGTAAGTCGCATCAACACGCCAGCTGCCGTTGGCGTCGAGGTCTTCATAGCCGACGACCTCGCTCGACACATAGCGCGCAGAGACGGAGCGGTCGCCGCGGCGGTCGCGCTCACGCGACCATCGGTCGAGCTCGTCTTCGCGCTGGGCCACCAAGGTTTCGTAGTCGGACAGGTCGGTGCCGTAGAACCGGTAGGCGCGGCCCGAGTCGACCGTGTAGGAAGCACCTTCGCCATACAGCTCGGCCTCGCCCTTCGTCACCATCACGGTGCTGGCATCGTCGACGGGATCGACCTCGATGCGGTACTCACCGGGGCGACTTACCGTGAAGGCCAGATTGGGCGTCGCGACTTCAAAGCTCTGTCCTCGGCCCAGGCTGCGCACGCGAATCTTCAAACTGCCTTGCGACAACTGCAGCTGCGCGATGCGGTCGTCGAGACTGAGCAAGACCATGCTGGTCGACGGCCCCATGCGGATGGCCGCGCCGCCGATCTGCAACTCGGCGCGCGAGTTGCCGCTTGTCCACAGGCGGTCCCCGGTCGTCAGAGGCCGGTTGACGGCGGCCTGCACCCAGTCGGGCTGGCCCGCCGGCGAGAAACTGACCGTGCCTTTGAGGTAGCCCATGCGCGCCGCACGCGAGGGCGGTTCGGCCGCGGCCCAGCTGCTGACGCAGAGCAACAGGACACCGGCTGTGGCCCACAGCGGGCGACGAAGGGTGGACAGGTCCATGGGTGTGGCTTTCAGAGGTCGCACGCGATCTGCGCGCTGAAGAGCAGGCCACGCGGCCCGTCATGAACAGACTGCACAGAGGTGCGACATCAGTATCCAAGTGCCAGCCTTTTGCCTTGTAGGACAAGGCCGGTAGGTCAGGCCGGTGCAAGGCTTGATCAGCGTCGAAGCGGCGCACCGTCGGCGTCCGTGTCCAAGTTGGCATTGAAGGCCCCGCCCTTGGAGGCCTGTGCGAAAGGCTCCAGCGCGTGTGCGGCCCCTTACCGCTGCTCACCGTCCTGCAGGGACTGTTGCGAATCGGGTCTACACACTTGGCGGCACCGTTACGGCGACAGCGTCCGCTTCAGGCCTTGGAGCATGTGCCGCCGTTGAAAGGCCCCTTGCGCGAATTCGACGACTCCAAGACTCATCACATCGGCACCCACGAACGCATGCGGGCCGAGTCCGGCCGCGGCGGCGCTGCGCAGATCAAGGGCGACACGGTGCCGCCGACGACGCTCACAGCCGAGCTGTTGGAGCTGTGCCGCAAGCAACGTTCGGGCGATCCGCTGGAGGTGGTGGCAAGCTGTGTCCGGCAGGGCGAAAGTGCGCTGATCCACATGCGCCACCGTGAACTGGTCTGGCCGGTCACGCTTTTCCCGGCGCAACGCCTGTATCACCTGACGCGACCGATCATTCCTTCGCTGGAGCAGGGCACCTGCGGCCTGGAGGTCGTCGCCGTGGAGCCGCCTGTCCTGTGGCCGCCGGGGCACCCCATGGCTGAGCGCGTTGCCGACCCTGCCGCCTACCGTCCCTTGCCAGACTTGCTGTGGTGGCTGGCACTGCGTTCGAGCCGGGTGTTGCCCTTCGACGAAATCGCCGGCCGCGTGGCCTACCGCTTGACGCCTGACTTCAAGCCCGATGCCAGCGCCCAGAGAGGCGCCATCGGCCGCGCCCTGCAGCGCCTGCGCCTGGAGGTGGCCTCGCTGCCCGACATCGCCGGCTGGCCCGGCATGGACCGCGCCCGCACGGCCCGGATGCTCAACGGCGTGCACTTGCAGGGCGGACTGATGGTGCTGCGCACACACAGGGCGGCCCATGCGCAAGGCGGTTTGACCCGTGGACTGCTGGAGTGGTGGCGCGACAGGCACCCGACGCGGGAGTGACCGCCTGCGGCCCTACCGCATCAATCCAGCGCGATGACCTCGTCCTGCGGTCCGGCTTCGCAGCCGTCGGGCAGATTGCCCCAGCCGCGCCGCACCACCACATGCTTGTCGGTGTGGCAAAACTCCAGCCGCGTCGCGCCCGGTACGCGCTGCTGCACAAAGGCTTCGATAGCCGCCGGCATCACCACGCGGTAGAGCTTGGCGTCGATGTCCTGCGCTGGGTGGTCGTCGTTGTGCACCCACGGGATCAGCTGGCCGGCCCACATCAGCACACGCCAGCCGACGTCCATGGCCGAGGGCTCGAAGCCGGCTTCGCGCAGCCAGGCCTGCGCCTGCGCGCGCGGGGCCTGTGCGTCGGGGCGCGGGCCCCAGGCGGCGGCCAGCAGTTCGGCCAGCCACTGGTTGCAGTTTTGATAGACGGTGTTGAAGGCGTGGGCGTTGGCGCTGTAGGTGGCGCCCAGTAGCTGCAGCGCCTGCCGGTTGTCGAGCGCGGTGCGCTCCAGTGCCGCGGCGTCGGCGTCGGGCAGCAGCACGGCCGAGAGGTAGCCCAGTTGCGGTTGGTGCATGCCCAGCACAAAGGCCGACATGCCTTGATCAAAGATGCGCGGCTTGCGCTCGTCGCACGAAAAGTACAACTGCCGCACCGCCCAGGGCGTCTCGGCACTGGCCTTCAGGCTGATGCCGGCGTGCGAATAGCGCATGCCGAAGAAGCCCAGGTCCAGCCCCGAGCGCGACACCAGTGCCAGGCGGGCGCCTGACTTGTCGAGCTCGGCCTTGACGATGCCGGCAAAGCGCAGCATGCGGTCGTTTTGCTCGGCGGTGAGCGGCTCACCGCCGTCGCAGTAGCGCAGTGAGCCGGCCTGCGCCGGGCCCCCGGTCAGAGCCAGGGTGAGGGCCAGCGCCGCGGCCGCCAACAGGCGCCGCGGCGCGGCGGTCATCAAAGCGTGACGGCCCGCGTCTGCAGTTCTTGGTACCACTCGTCCTTGAGCACCAGGAAGAAGGCCTGCTGGGTTTCGGTGCGCGCGAACTCGGTGCCGTAGGCGCGCTCGCGCGCAGTCACCAGCTGGCCGGCGCTGAGGCGGCCTGCGGCGGCGGCTTCACGCGGGACGTAAAGGAAGAACTCTTCGGCACTGCCGGTGGCGGCCTGCAGGCGCAGCCGCACGGCGTCGGGGCGTGCGGCGGCATCGGTCATTTCGATGATGCGGTAGTCGCCGGCCAGCACCTTGGCGTCGCCGGAAGAACTGTTGCTCGACTTCTCGAATGAGGTCGACACGCTGCCGACCGACGCCGACGAGCCTTCGGACGAGGCCGAAGAGGCCGAGCTGGCGGCCAGTGCGGGCAGGGCGGCAGCGCCCATCAGCAGGGCGAGTGTGGCGACACTTTGCGTCAAACGGGTCATGGCGGGCTCCAATGCAGGTCAGGGTTGCGGGTTAGGGGTCGGTGGGCATCCTATCTCGCAATCGGCGCGCCGTGGGCTGGCGGCTGGCGCCGATTGGCAGCCGCGCCACGCCTCGAAACGCACCGATACACTCCGCCGCTGTGGAAACCAAGTGGCTCGAAGACTTCGTGAGCCTGGCCGAGACGCGCAGCTTCTCGCGCTCGGCGGTGCTGCGTCATGTCACGCAGCCCGCTTTCTCGCGCCGCATCCAGGCGCTCGAGGCGTGGGCAGGCATCGATCTGGTTGATCGGTCCTCGTACCCCACCCGCCTGACGCCCGCCGGCGAGACCCTGCACGCGCAGGCGCTGGAGATGCTCGAGGCCCTGCAGGCCACGCGCAACATGATGCGCAGCCACCAGGCGGCCGGGCAGGACATGATCGAGTTTGCGGTGCCACACACGCTGGCCTTCACCTTCTTTCCGCACTGGCTGATGGACCTGCGGCACAGCTTTGGCGCCGTCAAGACGCGGCTGACGGCGCTGAATGTGCACGACGCCGTGCTGCGCCTGACCGAAGGCGGCTGCGACCTGCTCATCGCCTATCACCACGCCTCGCAACCGCTGCAGCTGAGTGCCGAGCGCTACGAGATGCTCAGCCTGGGCAGCGAGACGCTGGCGCCCTATGCCAAGGCAGGCGCAAACGGCGCGCCGCTGTTTTGGCTGCCCGGGCGGCCAGGCGAGAAGGTGCCGTTTCTCAGCTACGCCTCGGGCGCCTACATGGCGCGGCTGGTCGAGCTGATCCTGAAGCAGGCGGGTCAGCCGCTCAACCTGGACTCGATCTACGAGACCGACATGGCCGAGGGCCTCAAGGCGATGGCGCTGGAAGGCCACGGCTTGGCTTTCTTGCCGCGCAGCTCGGTGCGCCAGGAGCTCGAAGCGGGCCGTCTGGTGCCGGCCTCGCCGGGTGGCGATCTCGAGCTGACCATGGAAGTGCGCATCTACCGTGAACGCCCGGAGTTTGCCCGCCACGCCAAGACCGGCGCGCAGGCGCTGTGGGACTTTCTGGGCCGCGTGGCCTGAACCGATACTCCTCAATCCCCGCTTGGACCCACCCTCATGATCGACATCAAGAACGTCAGCAAGTGGTATGGCAGCTTCCAGGTGCTCACCGACTGCAGCACGCGCGTCAGCAAGGGCGAGGTGGTGGTGGTGTGCGGGCCTTCGGGCAGCGGCAAGAGCACGCTCATCAAGACCGTCAATGCGCTCGAGCCCATCCAGAAGGGCGACATCACGGTCGATGGCATCAGCATTGGCGACCCCGCCACCGACCTGCCGCGCCTGCGCAGCCGCGTCGGCATGGTGTTCCAGCACTTCGAGCTGTTTCCGCACCTCAGCGTGACCGAGAACCTGACGCTGGCGCAGCTCAAGGTGCTGGGGCGCAGCAAGGACGAAGCGCTCGCACGCGGGCTGAAGATGCTCGAGCGCGTGGGCCTGATGGCGCACAAGGACAAGTTCCCAGGCCAGCTGTCCGGCGGCCAGCAGCAGCGCGTGGCCATCGCGCGGGCGCTGAGCATGGACCCCATCGTGATGCTCTTCGACGAGCCGACCTCGGCGCTCGACCCCGAGATGGTGGGCGAGGTGCTCGACGTGATGGTGCAGCTGGCGCACGAGGGCATGACGATGATGGTGGTCACGCACGAGATGGGATTCGCCAAGAAGGTCAGCCACCGCGTCGTCTTCATGGACGCCGGGCGCATCGTCGAGGACTGCCCCCAGGAGAGTTTCTTTGGTGACAGCGCCGCGCGCTCGCCGCGGGCACGGGAGTTCCTGTCCAAGATCCTGCAGCACTGAGAGCCGGGGGGACACCATGTCAGCACCGTCCACCGATTGGCGCGAACAGATTGCCGCCGACGAGACCGAGCGCTTCGCGGGGTATGCGCAGCAGTTCGCCGACATGCAGCGCGCCAAGTCGGCCAAGTACGGCCCCGGCCGCGGCCTGCACCGCAAACAACACCTGGGCCTGAGCGCGCGCTTGGACGTGCTGGACAAGCTGCCGGCCCACGCGCGCCACGGCCTGTTTGCGGCGTCCCGAAGCTTCGAAGCCTGGGTGCGCCTGTCCAACGGCAGTGCCGACAAGGCCAGCGACGCGCGGCCCGACGTGCGCGGCTTTGCGATCAAGGTGCGCGGCCTGTCCGGCCCCGGAGCGCTGGGCGGCGACACGAAGTCGCAGGACTTCACGCTGATCCCGCCAGCGGCCTTTGCCTTTGCGCGCACCGATGAGTTTGTCGGCCTGGCGCTCAGTGCCAGCCGCAGCCCGGGCGCGCTGCTCAAGTACCTGGTCAAGCGCTATGGGCTGATCGGCGGCCTGCGCCAGGCGCGGCGGCTCACCAAGAGCATCGGCAAGCCCTTTCCCGGCTTCGCGGCGGCCACCTTTCACTCGGCCGCGCCGCTGGCTTGCGGCCCCTACGCGGTGCGCGTGCGGCTGCGGCCGCGGGGCACCGTGGCGCCGGCGAGCGGCACCGAGTGGGCGCGCGACATGGCCGAGCGCCTGCGCGTCGGGCCGCTGGTGCACGAACTGCACTTGCAGTTCTTCACCCACGAGGCGACCACGCCGATCGAGGACGCATCGGTCGACTGGCCCGAGCGCGAGTCGCCCTACGTCACCGTGGCGCGCCTGACGCTGCCGCGGCAAGACGCCGACAGCGCCGCCGGGCAGGCACTGGCCGCGCAGATCGAAGCCGCCGTGTTCGACCCCTGGTCGGCGCTGGCCGAGCACCGCCCGCTGGGCGACGTGATGCGGGCGCGCAAGGTCGTCTACTTCGAGAGCCAGAAGCAGCGCGGCGCCGTCTGAACGGCCGCGATGGCGGTGCGAGAATGAGCCGCATGCCTGAACCGTCCGTCCCGACCCTCACGCTGCGCCGCCCCGACGACTGGCACCTTCACCTGCGCGATGGCGCCGCGCTGGCGGCGGTGGCGCCCTACAGCGCGCGGCAATTCGGCCGTGCGATCGTCATGCCCAACCTGCGCCCGCCGGTCACCACGGCGGCCATGGCCACGGCCTACCGCGCGCGCATCCTGGCGGCGCTGCCGGCCGGCACGGCCTTCGAGCCGCTGATGACGCTGTACCTGACCGACCACACGCTGCCGGCCGAGATCCGCCGCGCACGTGACGTCGGCGTGGTGGCGCTCAAGCTCTACCCGGCCGGCGCCACGACGAACAGCGACGCCGGCGTGACCGACATTCGCAAGACCTACGCCACGCTCGAGGCCATGCAGCGCGAAGGCCTGCTGCTGCTGGTGCACGGCGAAGTCACCGACGCCGAGATCGACATCTTCGACCGCGAGGCGGTGTTCATCGAGCGCGTGATGCAGCCGCTGCGGCGCGATTTTCCGGCGCTCAAGGTGGTGTTCGAACACATCACCACCGCCGAGGCTGCGGCCTATGTCAATGATGCAGGGCCCGAGACCGCGGCGACCATCACCGCGCACCACTTGCTCTACAACCGCAATGCGCTCTTCACCGGCGGGCTGCGGCCGCACTACTACTGCCTGCCGGTGCTGAAGAAAGAACGCCACCGCCAGGCGCTGGTGGCTGCCGCCACGTCGGGCAGCGGCAAGTTCTTCCTCGGCACCGACAGCGCCCCGCACGCCGCGGCGCTGAAGGAACAAAGCGTCTGCGGCGCTGGCTGCTTTACCGCGCCGGCCGCGCTGGAGCTCTACGCCGAGGCCTTTGAGGCCGCCGGCGCGCTGGGCAAGCTGGAAGGCTTTGCCAGCCTGCACGGCCCCGCGTTCTACGGCCTGCCGGTCAACGAAGGCAGCGTGACGCTGCGCCGTGAACCGTGGGTGCTGCCCGAGACGCTGCCCTTCGGCGACGCGCTCATCAAACCGCTGCGCGCCGGCGAAACCCTGCATTGGAAACTGCTATGACCACCGACCGCGTGATGCTGCTCATCGACGCCGACAACGTCTCCGTCGACGTCATGGAACAGGCGGTGCGCCTGCTGCTCAACCAGCACGGCGGCCTGCATGTGCGGCGCGCCTACTGCACGGCCGAGAGCGCGGTGTCCAACCAGGCGGCCTTCAAGCGCCTGGGCATCAAGCCCATGGTCAACCTGGCCGCGGGCAAGAACAGCACCGACATCGCGCTGGCGGTCGACGCCATCGACCTGGTGCTGGCAGAGCGCCCCGACGTGGTCGTGATCGCCTCGTCCGATAGCGATTTCGCGCCGCTGGTGCAGCGCCTGCGCGAGAAGGGCTGCGTGGTGCGCGGCATCGGCCAGCAAGGCAAGACCGGCGACGAGACGCGCGAGGTCTACGACGACTTCACGGTGCTCGAGCACCGCAAGGCGGCGGCCGCCGAACCCAAGGCGGCGCCGGCACGCAAGGCTGCGCGCAAGACGACCACCCGTGCCGCGGCCAAGGAGCCTGCGGCCAAGAAGGCACCGGCGGCGAAGAAGGCACCTGCCGCCAAGACGGCGGCTGCCAAGGCGCCGCGCAAGACGGCCGCGCGCAAGTCGGCCGCAGCGCCAGCGGTCGAAGTGCAGACCCCGCCGCCGGCCGCCAAGCCCGTGCCGGCCCCGGCCGCGATGGCAGCGATGGCGCCGCCACCGTCCGCGCCTGTCAGTGCTGGCCGCGCCAGCGCGCGTGCGGGCGTCTCCATCGCCGAGGTGCTGGACTGCCTGCCCGAACTGGCCGCCGGCCAGTCGCTGGCGCTCAACGTCGCCGTGCAGCGCCTGCGCGAGGCCCAACTGCTGGGCCGCAACACGCCCTCGACGCGCCTGTTCTCGCAACTGGCCGAGCATTTCGACCTGTTGCCCGCCGACAAGCCCAGCCAGGTGCGCTTGCGGCGCTGAAGCGCGTAGGCGGCCGTCGCCAAGCCCCCACTGCCCGCGGGCCTGCTTGAAAGCCGCGCCCGCGCCCTAACATCTCGCCCTGTCAGAGTCACTCTGCGGCCCACCCGCCGCTACCGCCATGAAGCGCATCGTGCTTTTCGTCATCACCAACCTGGCCGTCATGCTGGTGTTGGGTCTTGCCGCCAGCCTGCTGGGCGTCAATCGCTTTCTCACCCCCAACGGCCTCAACCTGGGCATGTTGCTGGGCTTTGCCGCGCTGATGGGTTTTGGCGGCGCCATCATCTCGCTGCTGATGAGCAAGCCGATCGCCAAGTGGAGCACCGGCGCGCAGATCATCAACGCATCAACCGACCCCACGCACCGCTGGATCGTGGCCACCGTCGAGCGCTTTGCGCAAAAGGCCGGCATTGGCATGCCCGAGGTGGCCATCTTCGACGGCGAGCCCAACGCCTTTGCCACCGGCGCGTTCAAGAACTCGGCGCTCGTGGCGGTGTCCACCGGTTTGCTGCACAGCATGAACCGCGACGAGGTCGAAGCCGTCATCGGCCACGAGGTGGCGCACGTGGCCAACGGCGACATGATCACGATGACGCTGATCCAGGGCGTGATGAACACCTTCGTCGTCTTCCTGTCGCGCGTCATCGGCTACTTTGTCGACAAGGTGGTGCTGCGCAAC
>JANPMR010000045.1:0-2269 GCA_031427055.1 Rubrivivax sp. | reverse complement strand
CAAGCGATAGCTTCTTCTCGGTCGCCTTGTGGCGCACCAGCTCCACCGCCGAGCCCCACGCATTCGCGCAGCACGAAGGGCGCGCTCTCCACATCGAGCTTGCCGGCCTCGATCTTCGAGAAATCGAGGATGTCGTTGATGATGGTCAGCAGCGATTCGCCACTGTCGCGCACGGTGCGCGCGAAGTCACGCTGTTCCTCGTCGAGCTTTGTGTCCAGCAGCAGCCCGCTCATGCCGATGATGCCGTTCATAGGCGTGCGGATCTCGTGGCTCATGGTCGCCAGGAAGCTGCTCTTGGCTTCGTTGGCGGCTTCGGCAGCGGCACGCGCTTGCTGGGCTTCCTTGAAGAGACGCGCGTTCTGGATCGCGATCACCGCCTGGTTGGCGAAGGTCTTCAGCAGCGCGCGCTCCCTGGCGGTGAACGTACCCGGCGGGCGGACGACAAAGATCACCCCGATGCCCCGGCCTTCCCACATCAGCGGCGCGATCAGGGCCGAGTAGGAATTGCCGCTGCGCTGCGCCGCCATGCGCATGATGGGCGGGGCCTCGGGGTCGCCCAGCACGTCACTGAACTCGACCACGTCGCCACGGCGAAACACCAGCTCGGCGTGCGTGCCGGCCACGGCGGTGGGATAGGCCGAGCGGACATGGGCCTTGAGGGATTCAAGCGCCGGCTCGCCCCAACGCTGCAGCGCGGCGGGCGTGGCGTGAATGCGTTCGACGTCCAGCAGGCCAGCCGCATTGACGAGGTGCAGGTTGAACATATTCGCCGGAAACAGGCGCTCGCAGGCTTCGAGAATCTTGTCGAACACCGGCGCCGTATCGGCCACCGAGCTGCTGATGACTTGCAGCACTTCGGCGGTGGCGGTCTGCTGCTCCAGCGCCTCGCGCGTCTCGTTCATCAGGCGCGCGTTCTTCATGGCGATTTGCGCTTGTGCGGCGAAGGCCTGCACCAGGGAGATGTGCCGCTCGCTGAAGGGCCGCACCGTGCGCCGTATCACGCTCAAGATGCCGACCACCGCACCGTCGTCGATCAAGGGCACCAACAGGCTGGTGCGCACGCCGCCCAGATCCACCACCGCAAGCGCCACCGCAATCCCGGTTTTGTAGGCCTGGGTTTGCGTCATGTCGACAACGTGGGCGTAGTCGTGCTTGAGCGGCTCGCGGCCGAGCAGATGCTCCAGCGGCACGGTCTGGCTCGAGGCCCATGCCAGCCAAGGTGCTGGCCAGTTGCCTTCGAGCCCGCCCGCGCCGCGGGCCACGTTGCCCTCCACCAACCACAGGCCACCGGCATCGGCCTCACACAAGCGCGTGGCGTTGCCCGCGATGGCCTCGAACACCGGGTTGACGTCGCCAGGCGAGGCGTTGATGACCTGCAAGACTTCGGTGGTGGCCGTCTGTCGCTCCAGCGCTTCCCGGGTCTCATTGAACAGCCGTGCGTTCTGGATCGCGATCACGGCCTGGTCGGCGAAGGTCTTGAGCAGCGCGTTCTCGCGTTCGCGCTGCACGCCCGGGTTCTTGCGGAGCATCGACAGCGAGCCGATGCCGCGGCCCGCCCACATCAGCGGCGCGACGACCATCGAACTGCCGATCTGCGCCGCCGCCTGCACGCCAGGCTGCGACTGCTCGCCGCCTTGGCGCAGGTCATGAATATCGAGCACCGTGCCGCTGATGATGGCGCGCTCGGTGAGCGTGCCGGCCAGCGGGCGCGGAAAGGCCGCGCGCAAGCGGCCTTCCATCTCGGCCGCCGGGCCTTCGCCCAGCTCGGCGCGCGCCGCAGCCGTCAGACGAAACACCGGCAGCGTCACCTGCTGCTGCTCGTCGACGATGGCCAAACCATAGGCGCTGGCCGGGAAAAGGCGTTCGCAGCATTCGACGATCTTCTCGAACACCGGCTGCGCGTCGGACATCGAACCGGCGATCACCTGCAGCACGTCTGAACTCGCGGTCTGCTGCTCCAGCGCTTCTTTGGTCTCGTTGAACAGCCGCGCGTTTTCGATGGCGATCAGCGCCTGGGCGGCGAAGGTCTGCAACAGCGACACCACGCTCTCTGAGAACGCGCCGGATGCTTTGCGCGCTACGCCGAGCACGCCGATGATCTGCCCGGCCTGCATGATGGGCACGGCCATCAGGCTGCGGTAGTTGGCGGCCTTGGCGGCGTGGGCCAGCCGGTAGTCGCTCTCCTGCTCGATGTCGACGATCTGCACCGGCGCACGCGCCAGGATGCAGCGGCCGTTGATCGAGCCCGGGTCGGGCTTGCGCGGGAACG
>JANPMR010000044.1:0-2424 GCA_031427055.1 Rubrivivax sp. | reverse complement strand
GGCCGGTTGGCGGCCCCGGCCGCATCCAGCGGCGGCGCCACCTGCACCAGCGCGCCGATGGCGATGATCGACGAGATGGCATTGGTGACGCTCATCAGCGGCGTGTGCAGCGCCGGCGTCACGTTCCAGACCACCATGTAGCCGATGAAGCAGGCCAGCACGAAGACCGTGAAATGCGCCAGGAAGCTGGCCGGCGCGTACAGGCCCACGAGCAGGAACGCGAGTGCGCCGACGCCGAACACCGTGGCCAGCGACCGGGCCGACATCGGCTCGCTGGCAGCATGGCCATGGCCTTTCTTCGCTGCCGGCGCGGCCACCGCGGCGGCCGGCTTGGCCTTTGGTGCAGCCAACTTCAGTGGCGGCGGTGGCCAGGTGATGCTGCCGTCCTTGATGACCGTCAGGCCGCGGATGGCATCGTCGTCCATGTTGACGTTGATGACGCCGTCCTTGGTCTTGCACAGCTCCTCGGTGACGCGAAACAGGTTGGTCGAGTACAGGGTCGAGGCCTGCTTGGCCAGGCGGCTGACGAGGTCGGTGTAGCCGATGATCGTCACGCCATGGCGCACCACGGCCTCGCCGGGCACCGTGAGCTCGCAGTTGCCGCCCTGCTCGCCGGCCATGTCGACGATGACGCTGCCCGGCTTCATGCTCTTCACCATTTCGGCGGTGATGAGCCTGGGTGCCGGCTTGCCCGGGATCAGCGCCGTGGTGATGATGATGTCGGCTTCGCGCGCCTGCTTGGCGTACATCTCGCGCTGCGCCTGCAGGAAGCCCTCGCTCATGACCTTGGCGTAGCCGCCGCCGCCCGCACCTTCTTCCTCGTAGTCGACCTTGACGAATTCACCGCCGAGGGACACCACCTGGTCGGCCACCTCGGCCCGCGTGTCGTTGGCGCGCACGATGGCGCCCAGGTTGGCCGCGGTGCCGATGGCGGCGAGACCCGCCACGCCGGCGCCGGCGATGAAGACCTTGGCCGGCGGGATCTTGCCGGCGGCGGTGATCTGGCCATTGAAGAAGCGGCCGAAGGCGTTGGCGGCCTCGATCACGGCGCGGTAGCCACTGATGCCGGCCATGGACGTGAGCGCGTCCATCTTCTGCGCCCGCGAGAGCTGGCGCGGCAGTGAATCGATGGCCAGCACGGTGAGCTTGCGCGCGGCCAGCTGCTGCATGAGATCGGCGTTCTGCGCCGGCCAGATGAAGCCGATCAGGGTGCTGCCTTCGCGCAGCATCGCCACCTCGTCGGCGCTGGGCGCACGCACCTTGAAGACGATGTCGGCGCTGCCGAAGACGTCGGCCGCAGTCGGCATGACCTCGGCACCGGCGGCACGGTAGGTGTCGTCGGCAAAGTTCGCCGCGTCGCCCGCGCCACTCTGCACGGCCACCGAGAAGCCCAGCTTGACGAGCTTCTCCACCACCTCGGGAACGGTCGCGACGCGCTTCTCGCCAGCCGCTGTTTCGAGCGGAACGCCTATGAGCATGAGAGCCTCCTCGTCCTTCTTGATTGGCGCCATTCGAACTACCACAGTCCGTCGGCTGCGCCGGCACCTGGCGCGGCGTCGCCGCTAGTATCGCCGCATGCCTGCCGCACCCCGCTGGAGCCCGAGCGTCACCGTCGCCGCCATCATCGAGCGCGAGGGCCGCTTCCTGCTGGTCGAGGAACACACGCCCGAGGGCCTGAAGCTCAACAACCCGGCCGGCCATCTGGACCCCGCCGAGTCGCCGCTGCAAGGCGTGGTGCGCGAGGCACTGGAAGAGACGGCCTGCGTCTTCACGCCCGACGCGCTGGTGGGCGTGTACCTGTCGCGCTTTGTGCGGCCGGCGCGCGCGGGTGCCGAGGAGCAGGACGTCACCTACCTGCGCCTGGCCTTCTGCGGCACCGTGGGCGAGCCGCTGCCCGGCCACGCCCTGGACACCGGCATCGAACGCACGCTGTGGCTGACGCCCGACGAGATCCGCACCAGCGCCGCGCGCCACCGCAGCCCGCTGGTGCTGCGCTGCATCGAGGACCATCTGGCCGGCGTGCGCCACCCGCTGGCGCTGCTGGTCACCGACGCCAGCGTTTACGCGCCCGAGATCAAGCGCTGAACCTCAAACGGGCAGCGTGCGCAGCCAGCGCAACAGCAGCGCTGCCACGCGCGCCGGTTGCTCCAGGGTCAGCATGTGGCCGGCGCCGGGCACGATCTCGATCCGCGCGCCGGGGATCAGGGCAGCCATCTCGCGCGACACCTCGGGCGGCGTCAGGCCATCGGCCTCGCCACACAGCACCAGCGTCGGGCAAGCGATGCGCGGCAGATCGGGCCGCAGGTCGGGGCGCGCCATCACGGCGCGGTTCTGGGCGATGAGTTGATCGGCCCCGGCGCGGCGGATCATCGCCAGGTAGTCGTCCACCAGGCCCGGCCGCGCGGCACCCAGCGGGTGGAAGGC
>JANPMR010000043.1:0-2802 GCA_031427055.1 Rubrivivax sp. | reverse complement strand
TGATGTGGCTGGGCGGCATTCCGGTGGACCGCGACAAGGCCAACAATCTGGTGGCGGCGTCAATAGAAGCGCTGAACGCCGCCGACGGCTCAAACCCACTCCCGCTTGACCAGAAATTCCTTGTACAAGCGTTCTTCGGCTGAACCCGCCTCAACCGGGCGCTGGTAAGACCAGCTTGCCAGCGGCGGCATCGACATCAGGATCGACTCGGTGCGCCCGCCGGACTGCAAGCCAAAGTGCGTGCCGCGGTCCCACACGAGGTTGAACTCGACGTAGCGCCCACGCCGGTAGGCCTGGAAGTCGCGCTCGCGCTCGCCGTAGGGCGTGTCGCGGCGGCGCTGCACGATCGGCAGGTAGGCGCTCAGGAAGGCGTCGCCCACCGCGCGCAGCATCGCGAAGCTCTGCTCGAAGCCGAGTTCGGAGAAGTCATCGAAGAACACCCCGCCGATGCCGCGCGGCTCGTTGCGGTGCTTGAGAAAGAAGTACTCGTCGCACCAGGCCTTGAAGCGCGGGTACTTGTCGGCGCCAAAGGGTGCCAGCGCCTCGGCGTTGACGCGGTGAAAGTGGCGCGCGTCGTCCTCGAAGCCGTAGTAGGGCGTCAGATCCATGCCGCCACCAAACCAGGTCACCGGCTCGCGTCCCTGGGGGAAGGCCGCCAGCAGCCGCACGTTCATGTGCACGGTGGGCACATAGGGGTTGCGCGGGTGCATCACCAGCGACACGCCCAGGGCTTCGAAGGGCGCGCCGGCCAGTTCACTGCGGTGCTGCGTGGCGCTGGGCGGCAGGCTTGCGCCCTTGACGTGGCTGAAGTTGCAGCCGCCGCGCTCGAGCATGTGGCCCTCTTCGATCAACTGGGACAGGCCGTCGCCCTCAAGCTTGCCACCTTCGGGACGCGTCCAGCCGTCGCGGCGGAAGGGCAGGCCGTCCTCGGCCTCGAAGGCGCTGACGATGGCGCCTTGCAGGCCCAGCAGGTAGTCGCGCACGGCGGCGGTATCGATCATGGCGTTCAGCCTTCCAGCGGCCGCACCGGGGCGGCGAGTTGTGGGCGGCGCCCCGTGGCGCCGGCAAATCGGCGCGCGAACATCGCGAAGTCGGCCTGGGCATCGCCCGACAATCGCCAGAAGCTGTCGAAGCCCACCCGCTTGTGGCCGAAGTCGAGCATCACCAGCGCCACCGGCACGTCGGCCTCGATGGCCACGCGGTAGAAGCCCGATCGCCAGCCGGCGGTCAGGCCGCGCGTGCCTTCGGGTGCCAGTGCCAGCCACATGAAGCGGCCCTGCTCGCGCGCCGCGCGCATGTCGCCGATCATGGTGCCCACCGCGCCCTGCGGCGTATGGCGCAGCACCGGCATGCCGCCCAGATGACGCAGCCAGCGGCCAAACAGCGGGATGCGAAACAGGGTGTGCTTGCCCCAGAAGGTGATGGGCAACCCGACGGCAAACTTGGCCAGCATGGCGAGCACAAAATCCCAGTTGCTGGTGTGCGGATAGGCCACCGCCACGCCCTGCTCGGCCGGCAGGCCATCAAACACGAGCTCCCAGCCGGCCAGCCGCAGCAAGGCTTGCGCCAGACGGTTGCCGCGCAGCTGCACTGGCCGCGCCGTGAGTTCGATCGGCGCGGCGTTCAATGCCGGATCGCGCGGTGGCCGATGTCGTTGCGCCACTGCGCGCCGTCGAAGGCGATCTGGCGCACGACCTCCAGCGCCAACTGCTGCGCCTGGCGCACCGAATCGCCCAAGGCGGTGACGCACAGCACGCGACCACCGCTGGTGAGCACCTGGCCGCCGTGCAGCACCGTGCCAGCGTGAAACACCTGCACCTCGGCGCTGCCCGCCGCCGGCGGCAGGCCGCTGATGACGTCGCCGGGGCGCGGCGCCGCCGGGTAGCCGTGCGCGGCCATCACCACGCCCAGCGCGGTGCGGCGGTCCCATTGCAGCTCGACCTTGTCGAGCGTGCCTTCGGTGGCGTGCATCAGCACCTCGAACAGGTCGCTCTTCAGGCGCAGCAGGATGACCTCGGCCTCGGGGTCGCCCAGGCGGCAGTTGAACTCCACCGTGCGCGGCTGGCCCTGCTCGTCGATCATCAGCCCGGCGTAGAGAAAGCCGGTGAAGGGCACGCCATCGCGCGCCATGCCGTCGAGCGTGGGCTGGATGATCTCGTGCATGACCTTGGCGTGCACGTTGGGCGTGACCACCGGCGCGGGCGAGTACGCGCCCATGCCGCCAGTGTTGGGGCCGGTGTCGCCGTCACCGATGCGCTTGTGGTCCTGGCTGGTGGCCAGCGGCAGCACATGGCGGCCATCGCAGACGACGATGAAGCTGGCTTCTTCGCCGGCCATGAAGTCTTCGATGACGACGCGGCCGCCGGGGATGGCCAGCATGGTGTCGATGGCCTCATGCGCCTCAAGCGCCGTCATCGCCACCACCACGCCCTTGCCCGCGGCCAGGCCATCGGCCTTGACGACGATGGGCGCGCCGTGGCGGTCGACATGCGCGTGCGCTGCGGCGGCGTCGGTGAAAGTGGCGTACAGCGCGGTCGGGATGCCGTGCCTTTGCATGAAGTCCTTGGCGAAGGCCTTGGAGCTTTCGAGCTGCGCCGCCGCCTGCGTGGGGCCAAAGATGCGCAGCCCGCGGGCGCGAAACAGATCGACGATGCCGGCGGCCAGCGGCGCTTCGGGGCCGACCACCGTGAGCGCGATCTTCTCGGCCACGGCAAAGTCGGCCAGCGCCGCGGGGTCGGTGAGCGGCAGGTTGTGCAGCGCCGGGTCGGCCGCGGTGCCGGCGTTGCCGGGCGCCACGAACAC
>JANPMR010000042.1:0-6521 GCA_031427055.1 Rubrivivax sp. | reverse complement strand
GAACAGCAGGCCGGCCTGTTCCAGCCCTACAACCGCCTGGGCCGCGAGAAGACCGACATCGAAGGCACCGGCATCGGGCTGGTGATCAGCCGGCGCCTGAGCGAATTGATGGGCGGCACGCTGGTCGCCACCAGCATCAGCGGGGTGGGCTCGAGCTTCACACTGAGCCTGCCTGCGGGCGAGGCGGCGAAAGCGCCGGCCGCGCCGTACACGCACGCCGCGCCGGCGCCCTACGCGCAGCGCCTGGTGCACAACGTCGAGGACAACGAGACCAACATCGAGATCATGCGCGGCGTGCTGGCGCAGCGCTCGCAGATCCGCTTGGAGACCTCGATGCTGGGCCTGGACGGCCTGGACGGCCTGGAGGCCATCCGCCGCACACGGCCCGACCTGGTGCTGCTGGACATGCACCTGCCCGACATCAACGGCCTTGCGCTGTTGCGCCACCTGAAGCAGGACGACGATGTCGCCGACATCCCGGTGGTGGTGGTCTCGGCCGACGCCACCACACTGGCCATACAGCAGGCCCTGACCTCGGGCGCGGCGCATTACGTCACCAAGCCGATGGACGTGCCGCAGCTGCTGCGGCTGGTCGATGAGATCCTGGAAGGCGCGAGCCCGATCTCACGGACGAGGGCTGCTCCACCCCCCGGTTCACGGGCAGGGCCGTCGGCGGTGCTGGCCGTGTGAACTGTGCACACCTGGCATTGGCGGGCACGGCCTAGAGTCCAGTCCACACAAAAGGTAACGACTCAACCCAGGGTCGTTCGTCGTTGGAGCCCTCGTGAACAAAAAACTGATCGCCCTCGTGGCGGCCTGCGGCAGCCTGCTGCTCGGCCCGGCCGCGCAGGCCGCCTACGTGCTGAACTTCGAGGACACCGTCTTCACCGTCAACCAGCTCGACAGCGACACGCTGACGCTGCGCATCCAGCATGCGCTCAGCAGCACCGGGACCTGGGCCAACGCCACCAGGCTGGACAACATCGCGCTGAAAGACCTCGGCGCCAGCTTCACCGGCGGCACGATCACTGGGCCGGGCAGCTGGTCGTTCTCGGCGAATGAGATGACGGCCAGCGGCTGCAGCGGCGGCGACAGCGGCGGTGTGTGCTTCGATGCCACGCCCGCTATCAACATCAGCGACGACATGGAGTTCAGGATCGACCTGACGGGCGGCACGCTGGCCATCGATGCCGCGCTCGGCCCGCACCTGAAGCTGCGCTTCTTGGGCTACCAGGGTGACAAGAAGGTGGGCAGCCTGCTGTCGCAGTCGCTGCCCGGCCCCGTCGTGCTGCCCGCCGGCCCTGACGGCGGCCGCAGCAGCGTCGACAGCAACAGCAACAGCAGCATCAACAACGTGCCCGAACCCAGCAGCGCCCTGCTCGCCAGCCTGGCCCTGCTGGCCGCGCTGGGCACGCGCCGCCGCTCAAACTGAGCGCAGTTGGCCAGCCCCGCGCTGGAATTCAGGCCCGGATTCAACCCCGGGGTTCAGCCCCTCATTCGGGCTGGATGTTGTGCTGCTTGATGAAGGCGCCCCAGGCCGCCTGCTCTTCCTTCAATGAAGCCGCGAAGGCCTCGGGCGTGTCGAACACCGGCAGCAGCGCCTGCTGTTCCAGCCGCGCGGCGGTGGCCGGGTTCTTCATCGCCTTGGCGACCTCGGCGGCAATGCGTTTGACCGTGGCCGGTGGCACCTTGGCCGGCACCAGCACCGAGAAGGCCGTGAAGGCCTTGATGCCGGGATAGCCGGCCTCGGTGAAGGTGGGAACGCCGGGCAGCAGCGCGCTCTTGTCAGTGATGGACAAGGCCACCAGCTTGCCGGCGTCGATCAAGGCGCGCACGCTGGCCAGATCGGTCAGCATGAACTGCAGGGAGGATAGTGTTTTCAAGGCTCTGTTCGCGTTGAGTAGTGACAGGCTCACGTGGTGAGCCAGCTGGGCAGGAGGCTGCTGGCACGGCCTGAGGGTTTCGGGCGATGGAGCCAAGCATGCGAGTTCGAGAGATGAAGCGCCTCATGGGGATGACCGAGCGCTTGACGCCGGCTCAGCGGGAAGCCTTGTTGACGTCGTTGACGAGCGGCATTGCGAACCGCGAAGCACTCGATCTCGTTCAAGCCAGAGTGGGACATTCGCCGGCTTGCCCGAAGTGCCAAGCCCAGAGGGTGGTGCGCAACGGGCAGGCCGATGGTCTGCAACGCTACAAGTGCCGAGGTTGCGGTGTGACCTTCAACGCCTTGACGGGCACGCCGCTGGCGCGGCTGCGTTACCGCGACAAGTGGTTGCTGCAGGCCCAAGCATTGGATCAGGGCCTTGGCGTGCGCAAGGCAGCCGGGCAGATGGGTGTTCACCGAACGACGTCATTTCGCTGGCGACATCGTTTCCTCACGCTGCCGTGCGAGGTCAAGGAACAGGCGCTGACCGGCGTGGTTGAGGCTGACGAGACCTATGTGCTGCGCTCGTTCAAGGGGCAGCGCAAAGCGGTGGTGAATGCGGCGAGGCCTGCGCGAAGCCGCGGCGGCAAGGCGCGCCAGCGCGGTCTCTCACGCGAGCAAGTTCCAATTCTCGTTTTGCGCAACCGCGCAGGTCAGACAAGCGACAGCGTGCTGGAAGTGGCCGACAAGGCCAGCGTCAGCCAGATGCTGCGAGTTGCCGTGGCGCCCGACGCCGTGCTGTGCACCGACGGCAGCAACTTCTTGGCCGCAGTTGCCAAGGCGCTGGGCCTGGAGCACCAAGCCGTGGACGTGCAAAGCGGCCAACGCGTGCGCGGTGCCTGGCACATCCAGAACGTGAACGCGTACCACGGGCGCTTCAAGGAATGGATGCGTCGCTTCAAGGGCGTGGCCACCTCGTACCTGCCCAACTACCTCGGCTGGTTCCGATCGGTGGACCGAAACGCCCGATCACATGCCAAGCCGGCGTCGCTGCTGGCATTGGCCATCGGCATGTAACCCCATCATCAGCTAACTGTTCCTGCAGTCGGTGACGCAGGCCGACCAGGGCGTGGACTTCGATTTCCTGATCCCGGCTCGGTGCGGGCAGCGCATTCCTGGCGCCGACTAGAAGCTGGACTCGAGCTGGGCGTACAGGCGGGCGAAACGATCGTGCCGCTCGGCGAGCCAGGCGTGGCGGCCTGCGTCGGGTTCATGCACCGCCGACAGGGCGGGAGCCGGGCAGACGTCGACCGCAGGCGCCTGGTCGACGGCCATCCAGGCCAGCCGGGCCGCGCCCAGGGACGGGCCCACCTCCGCGTCCGCGCGGCGCAGCAGGGTCTTGCCCGACACGTCGGCGATCATCTGCGCCCAGTAGGCGCTGCGGCTGCCGCCACCAATGAGGCTGATGCGCTGCGCCGACACGCCGGTGGATTCGAGCGCCGCGATGCCTTGCGTCAGCCCGTGCGCGACGCCCTCGAGCGTGGCGTTCATCAGGTCGGCCCGGTCGGTGCCGGCACCCATGCCGAAGAACACGGCCTGCGCCGCCGGGTTGTTGTGCGGCGTGCGTTCGCCGTTGAGGTAGGGCAGAAAGATCGGCGTGTCGGCATTCAACCCGCGCGCCTGCGCTTCGCCCAGCAGCGGGCCCACATCACCCTGCCCTGTGAGGCGGGCCGTGAAGTCCAGACAGGACGCCGCCGACAACATGACCGACATCAGATGCCACGTGCCGGGCAGGGCGTGGCAGAAGCTGTGCACGGCCTGGGCCGGGTTGGTGCGAAAGCCGTCGGTGGCCACGAAGCAGACCCCCGAGGTGCCCAGCGACAGCATCGCCTCGCCGGGCCGCACCACGCCGACGCCGATGGCGCCCGCCGCGTTGTCGCCCGCTCCGGCGACCACCGGGATCGGCTCGAGCTCGAAGCGGCGGGCCAGATCGCCGCGAAGATTGCCCGTGATCTGCGGGCCCTCGTGCAGGCTGGGCATGTGGGCACGCGTCAGCCCGGTCGCGGCCAGCATCTCGTCGCTCCAGTCACGCCGGCCCACGTCGAGCCAGAGCGTGCCTGCCGCGTCCGACATGTCGCTCGCAAACACACCGGTGAGGCACCAGCGCAGGTAGTCCTTGGGCAGCAGCACCTTCGCGATGCGGCCGAACAGCGCCGGCTCGTGCCGCGCCAGCCACAACAGCTTGGGTGCGGTGAAGCCCGGCATCATTAGGTTGCCGGTGATCTGCCGAGAGGCCGGAACGCGCCGCTCGAGCTCGGCGCATTCCTGATGCGAGCGCCCGTCGTTCCAGAGAATGGCCGGGCGCAAGACCGTGCCCTGGTCGTCGAGCAAGGTCGCGCCGTGCATCTGCCCGGTCAGGCCGATGGCTTCGATCGACCGCGCCGTTATCCCCACCGCGCCGGCCTGCGCCAGTGCGGCCTCGAGCGCCTGCTGGCAGGCGGCCCACCAATGCGCCGGATCCTGCTCGCGCCACAGCCGCTGGGGCTGCGCCACCGTCAATGCCGCGGACGCGCTGGCCCGTACCTGGTGGTCACGGTCGAGGACGATGACTTTCAGGCTCGAGGTGCCCAGATCGATGCCGATGAACATGGCTCAACTCATCCGCGTCCACTTCTGCGTGCTGGCGGCCGACTCGACCGTCTTCTCGATGAAACGCACACCGCGCGCACCATCGGCCAGGGTCGGATAGTCGGCCTCGCCGGGAGCCGGCGCCGAGCCCGCCTCCTTGGCCCGGATGTGCTCTGCCACGCCGAGGTAGACGTTGGCGAAGGCCTCGATGAAGGCCTCGGGGTGCCCGGTCGGCAACCGGGTGGCGCGGCGTGCGGCCTCGCCCAGCCAGGCCGAGCCGCGGGTCAGCATCCGCCGCGGCCCATCGATCGGGGTGTGCAGCAGGGTGTTGGGTTCCTCCTGGTGCCACTCGAGCGTGCCGGCGCTGCCAAAGACGCGCAGCCGCAGGTCGTTCTCGCAACCCACCTCGATCTGCGATGCGATCAGCACACCGCGCGCGCCGCCGGCAAAGCGCAGCAGCAGGTTGCCGTCGTCCTCGAGCCGGCGGCCCGCGACGAAGGTGGTCAAGTCGGCGCAGAGGCTTTCCAGTTCGAGCCCGGTGACCGTGGCCACCAGGTTCTCGGCATGCGAACCGATGTCGCCGATGGCGCCCGCAATGCCGCTGCGCGCCGGGTCGGTACGCCAGTCGGCCTGCTTCTGATGAGTCTCTTCGAGCCGGGTCGCGAGCCAGCCCTGGTTGTATTCGACGATGACCTTGCGGACCGTGCCGATGGCACCGCGGCGCACCAGATCCCGGGCCTCGCGCACCATCGGGTAGCCGGTGTAGTTGTAGGTGACGCCGAACACGACACCGCTGCGGGCCACCACCGCGCCAAGTTCCAGTGCCTGCTCGCTGGTGTGCACCAGCGGCTTGTCGCACACCACGTGAAAGCCGGCCTCGGCGAACGCGCGTGCGACCGCAAAGTGCACGTGGTTCGGCGTCACGATCGAGACCAGGTCGACGCGCTCGGCCTCTGATCGCCGCAGCTCGTCGGCCAGCAGTGCCGGCCAGTCGGCGTGGTTGCGCTCGGCCGCCAGCCCCAGGTCGCGGCCGGAGGCGAGCGCCTTGTCCGGGCTCGACGACAAGGCGCCCGACACCAGCTCGAACTGGCCGTCCAGCGCCATGGCCTTGCGGTGCACGGCGCCGATGAAGGCATCACGGCCGCCACCCACCATGGCGCAGCGCAGGCGTCTCATGAGGTCGCCTGGCGGCTCTTGTCGAAGGCCGCGTCGAAGGCGCCTGCGGCCGGCTTGTAGTCCAGCCGCTTGCAGAAGGCCGCGCTCTCGGTCGCGCCGTGTACGCGGTCCATGCGGCTGTCCTCCCACTCCACGCTCAGCGGGCCGGCGTAGCCGATGTCGTTGAGCGCGACGATCAGCGACTCGAAGTCGATCATGCCGCGGCCCACGCTGCGAAAGTCCCAGAAGCGCCGCGCATCGCCGAAGCTGGTGTGGCCGCCGAAGACACCGGCGACACCGTCGCCCTTGCCCCACCAGACGTCCTTCATGTGGGCGTTGTAGATGCGGTCGGAAAAGGTGCGGATGAACTTGACATAGTCCACCCCCTGGTAGCCCAGATGGCTGGGGTCGAAGTTGAAGCCGAAGCGTCGATGGCCCTTGACGGCCTCGATCGACCGCGCGGCGGAGGCGATGTCGAACGCGATCTCGGTGGGATGGGCCTCGAGCGCGAAATTCACGTCGACCGACTCGAACACGTCCAGGATCGGCGTCCAGCGCCGGGCGAAGTCGGCGAAGCCCTTGTCCCAATAGGACTGGGGCGTGGGCGGGAACGGATAGGTGGCGTGCCAGATCGACGAGCCGGTGAATCCGACGACCGTCTTGACGCCGAAGGCCGCGGCCGCGCGGCCCGTGTCCTGCATCTCGCGGGCCGCCCGCTGGCGCACGCCTTCGGGGTCGCCGTCACCCCAGATCTCGGCGCTGAGAATGCCCTGGTGACGTTCGTCGATCAGGTCGCAGACGGCCTGACCAACCAGGTGATTGGAAATCGCGAAACACTGCAAGCCATGCTGCTTCAGCAGGGCCCATCGGTCCT
>JANPMR010000041.1:0-4263 GCA_031427055.1 Rubrivivax sp. | reverse complement strand
CTCGCGCAGGCCATCGTGCGCGACGGCGAGGGTGCCACCAAGTTCATCACCATCCACGTGCAGGGCGGGCGCGATGAGGCCGAGTGCAAGCTGGCCGCCTACGCCGTGGCGCACTCGCCGCTGGTGAAGACCGCCTTCTTTGCCAGCGACCCCAACCTCGGCCGCATCCTGGCCGCGGTGGGCTACGCCGGCATCGGCGATCTCGACCAGAGCCTGATCGACCTGCACCTCGACGACGTTCACGTCGTCACGCAGGGCGGCCGCCATCCCGGCTACCGCGAAGAAGACGGCCAGCGCGTGATGAAGCAGGCCGAGATCAGCGTGCGTGTGCACCTGCACCGCGGGCCGGCCGAGGCCACGGTCTGGACCTGCGATCTGTCGCACGACTACGTCAGCATCAACGCCGACTACAGGTCCTGAACGCGCCCGTCGTCCGCTGGCCGCTTGTCGGTTGTTCTGGCGCACGATTCAGCACAGAATCGTGCATCACCATTCTGTAGCGCGGCAACCATGAGCGTGACCCACACGAAGGACATCATCCCCATCTCGCGCGCACGGGCCCAGCTCACCGAGCTGGCCGACGATGTGTCGAGAACCGGCAACGAAAAGGTCCTGACGCGCAACGGCGAGAGCTACGTGGCCCTGATCACGGCCGGGCAGCTCGACGACCTGCGCCGCTTTCGGCAGGCCGAGCACCTCTCGATGCTCGCTGCGCTGGTCGATGCAGCGCAAGACATCGAGGCCGGGCGCGTCTATACGTGGGATGAATTCAAGCCTCGGCTGGCCAAGCTGCGCGCAAAGGCGACACGCCTGAGCGTGTCATAGCCGCGCCGTGACGACGCCGCGCAAGTTGCCCGTTGTGGCAACGCACCGGTTCGAGCGCGCCCTGGACACCCTGCTGGACTGCTACGCCAGCTTGCGTCACCTGCATCCCGACTCGGGTGCGAAGGCACTGCGTCTGATCGACCTGGTGGAAGGCGAACTGGCGCCCCTGCTGGCCGCGCAGCCCGACATCGGCAGGCCCGCCAACCTGAGCCTGCTGCAAAACGAGACCGAAGCCGCCTGGCTCACTCGTCTGGCGCCACTCACCGCGCGGCGCCGCCTGCAAGCGCGCGAGTGGCTGCTCGGCGAGTTCTGGATCCTCTACTACCGAAGCGCCGCCGCGGTCTACCTGGCCTCGGCACGGCACGAACGCGAAGCGGCCTACCGCTGATCGGCCGATCCCGTTGAACCCGCAATCGACTTCATGGCGGCAGGCCTTGCGAGAGCGCTTCGCGTTGCCCGCGCACGACCTGCTGCGCGACCCGGTCTACCTGCGCCTGTGGAGCTCGATCCTCACAGCGTCCTTCGGCAACCAGGTGATGCTGCTGGCGCTGCCGCTGACGGCGGCCGTGCTGCTCAAGGCCAGCCCGACGCAGATGGGGCTGCTCACGGCCATCGAGCTGCTGCCGTTTCTGCTGCTGTCGCTGCCCTCGGGCGTGTGGCTCGACCGGGTGCGCAAGCTGCCGGTGTATGTGGTGGGCGAGTCGCTGGTGGCGGTGGCCGCGGCCAGCGTGCCGCTGTTCTGGTGGCTGGGCTGGCTGTCGATGGGCTGGCTGTACGCCATCGGCTTCGTCATCGGCACCGTGCACACGGTGGCCGGCACGGCGGCGCAGATCGTGCTGACGCAGGTGGTGGCGCGCGAGCGCCTGGTCGAAGCGCATGCCAAGAACGCGCTGGCGACATCGGGCGCCGAGGTGCTGGGGCCAGGCATCGCCGGCGCGCTGATCAAGGTCTTCGGCGCGCCGCTGGCGCTGCTGGTCAATTCGGTGCTGCTGCTGGGCTCGGCGCTCATCCTGCGCGGCATCCAGGTGCACGAACGGCGCGACACCCGGCCCGATCGCCACTTCGGCCGTGACCTGATGGTGGGCTTGCGCTTTTGCACCGGCAACCCGCTGCTGCTGACGATGGCCGTGCTGATGGGCGTGTGGCAGATGTGCCATTACGCCGCGCTCACGGTGCAGATCCTGTTTGCCACGCGCACGCTGGGCCTCAGCGAGCACGCCGTGGGCCTGTGCTACATGGGCATGGGCGTGGGCACCATCACCGGCAGCCTGCTGGGCCGGCGCATCAGCCACGCCGTCGGCCCTGGGCCGTGTCTGGTGCTGGGCTACGTCATCACGGCGCTGGGCTGGTTGTTGCTGGCCGTGGCGCCGGCCAACGGCTGGGGCGTGGCCGCCTTTGCGCTGATGCTGATGATGTTCACCACCGGCGCCGTCTTCATCTTCATCAACTTTCTGGCGCTGCGACAGGCGGTGACGCCCGACCCGTTGCTGGGCCGCATGACGGCCACCATGCGTTGGTTGACGCTGCTGGCCGCAGGCCCCGGCGCGCTGCTGGGCGGCTGGCTGGGCGAGCACGTGGGCCTGCGCGCCACGCTGGGCTTTGCCGGCGGCGTGACCCTGCTGCTGGCGCTGGTGGCCTGGCGCATCCCGATGATTCGCGAGCTGCAGGAGCTGCCCGAAGCCGAGCGCGAGTCGGAATGGCTGGGGCTGGAAGCCGACGTGCGGCCGGCGGGCTGAGAGCCCGACGCTTGCGAAGCCTGGTTCCAGGCGGTACAAATCGTTTCTGAGCAGTGCATCCGCTTCGATCATAGTTTTTGCGCAATCGAAATCGATCTTGCGCATAATCTTCGGATGCAAGAGCTTGAAGATCCCATCGGAGGCGCATGGCTGGCGCGCCAGCACGGCATCGACTTGGTGATGCCGCTGCCCGTCGCAAGCCGCATCGCGGGCCGACGGGCCACGCACACGGGGCGGCCCACAAGGACCGAAAGCCACGTTGAATCGATGCGGCCCGCCCCGACGCTTCGCGGGCACCTGACGTTCCACCTGAAGCACGAGACACCGCACTTCGAGCTGCTGTCCAGGCTCTTCTCGCGCTGCGATGCCGACGAACTCGCCGCCTGGGTGGCGGGTGAGCCCACCGGCCAATACGCCAGACGCACAGCCTTCCTCTACGAGTTCTTCACGGGCCGGGTGCTGCCCGCGCCGGCCGACCTGGGCGGCAGCTACCACGACGCGATCAGTTCAGACAGCCTGGTGGCCGCGTCACCCGAAAGCGCGGTGCTCGACAGGCGCTGGCGTGTCCGAGACAACATGCCGGGCGCGCGCGCGTTCTGCCCCATGATCGTCAAGGCCCAGGTGGGCGCCGAGGCGCTTGGTCTGGATGTGCGCGCCTTGATCCACGGCCTGGAGCTCGAGTTCGGCACCGAACTTCTGCTTCGGTCCGCAGTCTGGATGACCCTGCGCGAGAGCCGGTCGAGCTTTGAGATCGAGGGTGAAGCAGACAAGACTGACCGCATTCAACGCTTCGCCGATGTGCTGGCCCGGCGCACGGGGCAGGGCGACCAGCCCCTGGGCGATGCGTCCCTGGCCGAACTGCAGCAAGAGATCCTGGGCCTGCGCACGACCTTGCAGCGATTCGGGCTGCGCCAGTCGCCGGTCTTCGTCGGCGAGGTGATTCGCGATCAAGAAGTTGTTCACTACGTCGCGCCGCCCGCGGAAGACCTGGCGGACATGCTGGCCGGGCTGCAGACCTTTCTGGAGCGCACCGCTGGCCAATCGCCGGTGATGCGCAGCGCGGTGGCGGCCTTTGGCTTTGTCTACATCCACCCGCTGGCCGATGGCAACGGTCGTGTGCATCGGTTTCTCATCAATGACGTCTTGCGCCGCGATGGGGTCGTCCAGGACCCGCTGATCCTGCCCGTGTCGTCGCTGATCGCCAGCGATGCGGCGGCGCGTCGGGCCTACGACCGCATCCTTGACGTCGTGTCGCGGCCCTTGATGAGGACGCTCGCGGGCACCTACAGCTTCGCCGAGATACCAAGCGTTCATCCCGACGGCATTGCCTCGAATTTCGTCTTCGACGGTGTGGACAACGCGCGCCACGCCTGGCGTTACCTCGACCTGAGCCCGCATGTCGCTTACATGGCCGATGTCGTGCAGCGAACGATCCGTGAGGACATGCTGGAGGAATCGCGTTACCTGCGCAGTCACGGGCAAGCCCGGGCGGCCATCAAGACGCTTGTGGAGATGCCGGATGCACAAATCGACCGCGTGATTCGCTCCGTCCAGAGCAACAACGGCGAACTCAGCGGCGCGGTGCGCAAGGAGTCGCCAATCCTCGGCGAGCCTGGCCTGTGGGCGGCCGTCGTGGCGGCAGTGCAGGGGGCGTTTCAGATCGGCCCCCAAAGCCACACAGCCGTGCCTGCACCATGAGCCG
>JANPMR010000040.1:0-8135 GCA_031427055.1 Rubrivivax sp. | reverse complement strand
CACCACCTGCTCGGGCGGCCGTTCGCCTGGCTTCTGGAAGGTGCCGCAGCATTTCCAGTACTGGGGCCCTGCCGGGGCGACCGCCCCCACCTTCAACATTGGGGTGACGGAGTGCGCCTCCGGCATGCAGAACTTGGAGCTGGCCAACATCTTGACGCCGGGAACGCTGCTCAGCGCAGCAGGCATCACCGGCGGATCGTCGACTGGCGTCGGCCTCTGGGCCGTGTTGGCCTTCCCGAATAGTTTCAACCCTGGTGGGCAGTTGATGCGTCACCTCGCCGCGGCCTGGCTGAACGCCGGTTACTTCACCAGCGCCGCCACCAAGTACCCCGTCACCCGTCCTCAGATCATCGCCATGTGGGAAGCGACCAGGAGCGGCGGCCTCTACTGCCCCAACCTCATCATTGGCCAGACCTGCACGACGGGTTGGACCGCCGATCAAGTGATCACCTACATCTCGGGCATGTACGACATCAACGACGGCGTCGGCCCGGACCTCTGCAAGGTGCCTTGAGCCACCGCCTCTGGCCGGCGCTTGCTGCGGGCGGTGTTGATTAGCCTGGCGCCAGGGCGCTCGTTGCGCTGGTCGCCGCCGTGGCCTTGCTCTGACGCCGTCATCCTGTTCGACGCCAACTCGGGCGACTACTGGGTGCTGTCGGCCGAAGGGAAGGCCATGGTGACGGCGCTTGAACACGAAGGGGCGCTCGACATGGGCGCGTTGTTGGCCCAGGTCGGTGGCGCGCGCGACGACGCAGAGACACTCGTGCAAGAGCTGGCTCGCAGCGGCATCATCACGCCCTTGGCCACAGGGGCGCCATGATCCCCGAACCGGGCGTTGATCCGCTTGCTTGACGTCACCCTGCACATCCCGCCGTTCAATGTCAGGTTGCGCTCGCCGTTCGCGGCCATGGCGCAGCACCTGACCACGTTCTACGCAGCGTACGGCCGTTGCGAGCCCGGCAGCTTCATCGATTTCGACATCCAGGTGCTGCCAGCCAAGGGCCCGCGTCGCTGGTGGCGCCCACAGGCGCGCTTCGTGCTCGATGGTGACGAACCCTTCTTCCCGCTGCCGGCCGATCAGGCCGGGCCGCTCTTCGAGTGGGGCCTGAACTGGTGCGTCGCGCAGCGCCCCTTGGGCTACCTGGTGATGCACGCCGCGGTGGTGGCGCGCGACAACTTCGCGTTGATGATGCCGGGCTTTCCGGGCGCCGGAAAGAGCACGCTCTGCGCTTCGCTGGTGCTGATCGACGGTTGGCGGCTGCTGTCCGATGAGCTGGCCGTGCTGGATCCGGCCAGCGGCTTGCTGCAGGCCCATCCTCGGCCCATCAGCCTGAAGAATGCGTCCATTGGCATCGCCAGAGAGTTTCCCGGCTGCCGCCTGGGCGCCATCTATCGCGACACGCGCAAGGGCGATATCACGCATGCCGCCTGCCCCGACGCCTCGATTGCGTCGGCCGGTGACCCGGCGCGCGCGCGTTGGGTGGCCTTTCCGCGCTTCGAGGCCGGGACCGCGCCGCACTTCGAGGAAATTGGACGAACCGAGGCCTTTACGCTGATCTCCGAACAGTCGTTCAACAACGAGCGCATGGGCGAGGCCGGATTCGATGCCCTGTGCGCCTTGCTGACCGGTGCGAGCTGTTTTGAGATGGTCTACGGCAGCACCGATGACGCGCTGGCTCTGGTGCGCGAGGCCTGCCGCCCATGAAGAGTCTGGGCGCTGCAGTGGTCGAACTGGTGGACGTGCTGCGCGCGCCCAGTCGGGCGCAAGCCTTCTCGCCCGCGCAGTGGTCCGAACTGCTGGCCACGGCGCGCACCACCAACCTGATCGGGTCACTGGCCGAGAAGCTGCAGGCCGGCGGCGTCACGGCGCCGCAGCGCGCAGAGCGCCATCTGGCCGGGGCACGGCAGTTGGCCGCACGCCAGCGCCTGTCGGTGCACTGGGAAGCGCATGGCCTGCAATCGGCATTGGGCGGCCTGGGCATCCCGGTGGTGCTGCTCAAGGGCGCGGCCTACGTGATGTCGGCGTTTGGGCTGGGCGCCGGACGCATGTTCGGCGACATCGACATCCTGGTGCCCCGCCAGGCGCTGGGCGACGTGGAGAGCGCGCTCATGCTGGAGGGCTGGGTGAGCGCCAAGACCGACGCCTACGACCAGCGCTATTACCGGCAGTGGATGCACGAACTGCCGCCGATGTCGCACATCCGGCGCGGCACCGTGATTGACGTGCACCACACCATCCTGCCTCTTACCGCCCGCAACGCCCCCGATCCGGCGCGCATCATCGCCCGCTCAGAGCCGGTGCCGGGCCTGCCGGCCCTGCGTGTGCCGGCACCCGAAGATCTGCTGATCCACAGCGTGACGCACCTCGTGCACGAAGGCGAACTCCACAACGGCCTGCGTGATCTGCACGACATCGATTCGATGCTGCGAAGTCTCGGCCAGACAGCCGGGTTCTGGCTGCGGCTGGTGGCGCATGCGCAGGGCAATGACCTCGCGGGGCCGCTTTGCCTGGGGCTGCGCCTGGCCCAGGCCGTGTTCGACAGCCCTGTGCCGGCGGACGTGACGGCACAGCTGGACAAAGCGGCGAGCCCGACTTGGCGGCGCCCTTGGTTAACCGCGGTGTATGGCTACGCGCTGTGCCCGCACAACTCTTCCTCGTCGGGCTTGCGTTGCGCGTCGGCCCGCCTGCTGATCTATGTTCGGTCCCACGCCCTGCGGATGCCGGCGCCTTTGCTGCTGCGTCACTTGGCGGTGAAGGCCGGTAAAGGCCTGGCACGAAGCGAGCCGGCCGCCTGAGCGGCCGCCACGGCCCCGCCACAATCCGGCGGTGACTGCCACCGAACTTGCGCCCATCTGGCGCCACCCCGAATTTGCCCGCGGCGCGCGCGAAATGGCCGGCACGGCGATCGGCATCGCCGCCTGGGGCCTGATCACCGGCGTGGCCATGGGCAAGAGCGGGCTGCCATTGCCCTTGATGGCCTTCATGTCGCTGGTGGTGTTTGCCGGCAGTGCGCAACTGGCGGTGCTGCCGCTGATGGTCAGCGGCGCGCCGGTGTGGGTGGTGTGGGCCACGGCGCTGTGCATCAACCTGCGCTTCATGATTTTCAGCGCGCAGTGGCGCGCCTACTTCATCGGCTACCCGCTGGGGATGCGGCTGCGCCTGGCCTACTTCACGGCTGATCTGAACTACGTGCTGTTCATGCGGCGCTTTCCGCAGCCGCGGCCCGCGCCCGAGCACTTGCCGTACTTCTGGGGCGGCGTGGCGCTCAACTGGACGTCGTGGCAGGTGCCGTCGCTCATCGGCATCTTCCTGGCCGATGCCGTGCCGGTGCACTGGGGCATCGGCTTTGCCGGCACGCTGGCGCTGCTGGGCATCGGCGCCTCGCTGCTGCACGGCCGTGCCACCGCGGTTGCCGGTGGGGTGGCGGCTTGCGCGGCAGTGGCGGCGTATGCGCTGCCGTTCAAGCTCAACATCGTGGTGGCGATCGCCACCGCGGTGGCCATCGGGCTGCTGATCGATCACAGCACCAAGGCAGCGCCTGCCGTGGACGACAAGCGTTGATGGGTCTGCTCGAAGGCGTCATCGCAGTGCTCGGGCTGGTGGTGCTGACGGTGGGCACGCGCGGCTTCTTCTTCCTCACCGAGCGCGAGATCCCGATCCCCGACTGGCTGCTGCAAGGCCTGCGCTATGCACCGCTGGCGGCGCTGGCGGCCGTGGTCGTGCCCGAGATCGTCATGACGCAGGGGCAGCTGATCTCGACCTGGCGCGACGCACGCCTGTTCGCCGCCGCCGCAGGCGCAGCCTACTTCTGGTGGCGGCGCGACATCCTGGGCACCATCCTCACCGGCATGGCGGTGCTGCTGCCGCTTCGCCTGGGCCTGGGCTGGTAGGACTGCCCGGGCAGTGACTGCCTAGAATTCGATCGACACCACACGGGACAAGACCATGAACGTGCTCCGATTTGCCGACCTCATTGCGCAGGGCCGCGTTGCCGGCAAACGCGTTTTCATCCGTGCCGATCTCAACGTGCCGCAGGATGACGCCGGCCGCATCACCGAAGACACGCGCATCCGCGCCAGCGTGCCGGCGATCCAGATGGCGCTGGCGGCCGGCGCGGCGGTGATGGTCACCTCGCACCTGGGCCGCCCCACCGAGGGCGCGTTCAAGCCCGAGGACAGCCTGGCGCCCGTGGCCGACCGCCTGGGTGAACTGCTCGGCCGCGCAGTGCCCTTGCGCAGCAACTGGGTCGATGGCGTGGACGTCGCGCCCGGCGAGGTGGTGATGCTCGAGAACTGCCGCCTCAACAAGGGCGAGAAGAAGAACGACGAGGCGCTGGCTCGCAAAATGGCGGCGCTATGCGACGTCTTCGTCAACGACGCCTTCGGCACCGCGCACCGCGCCGAGGCCACCACCTACGGCATCGCGCAGTTTGCGCCCGTGGCCTGCGCCGGCCCATTGCTGGCGGCCGAGATCGACGCCATCACCAAGGCCCTGGCGCATCCCAAGCGGCCGCTGGTGGCCATCGTCGCCGGCAGCAAGGTCAGCACCAAGCTGACCATCCTGCAAAGCCTGGCCAGCAAGGTCGACGGCCTGGTGGTTGGCGGTGGCATTGCCAACACCTTTCTGCTCGCCGCCGGCCTGCCGATCGGCAAGAGCCTGGCCGAGCCCAGCCTGGTGAACGAAGCCAAGGCCGTGATCGCAGCCATGAAGGCGCGCGGCGCCGAGGTGCCCATCCCCACCGACGTCGTCACCGCCAAGAGTTTTGCCGCCGACGCGCCGGCCACCGTCAAGGCCGCTGCCGACGTGGCCGAAGACGACCTGATCCTGGACATCGGCCCGCAGACCGCGGCCGTGCTGACAGCCAAGCTGATGGCCGCCGGGACCATCGTCTGGAACGGCCCTGTCGGTGTGTTCGAGTTCGACGCCTTCGCCAAGGGCACCGAGGCCATCGCGCGCGCCATCGCTGCCAGCCCGGCCTTCAGCATTGCCGGCGGTGGCGACACGCTGGCGGCCATCGCCAAGTACGGCATCGAGGGCGACGTGGGCTACATCAGCACGGGCGGCGGCGCGTTTCTGGAAGTGCTGGAAGGCAAGACGCTGCCGGCCTTCGAGATCCTGGCACGGCGCGCGGCGGGCTGAGGCCGCGCGCAAGGGCCCGCCTGCGCGGGGCCTTGCGGCTGCCGAAGGACCGGGCCCTCTGCGGCCCGGGCTGATCGCGGCGCGCGCGGCCGTCCGCGGCCGTGTGGCCGAGGCGACAGATCCGCAGCCGGTCTGTCCGGGATCAAACGCGGGCCGGCGATTGCGCCTCGCCCACGGTGGTCATCGGCAGTAATCTGTGCGGCTCCAGATCACAAGACAGGAGACCGCCGTGGCCCTCAAGCTTTCTGACGCCGAACAGGCGCTGCGCGAAGCCGCGCTCGACTACCACCGCAACCCGACGCACGGCAAGATCTCGATCACGCCGACCAAGCCGCTGAGCAACCAGCGCGACCTCAGCTTGGCGTACTCGCCCGGCGTCGCCTATGCGTGCCTGGCCATCGAAGCAGACCCGTCGCTGGCGCACGAGTACACCAGCCGCGGCAACCTGGTCGGCGTGGTCACCAACGGCACGGCGGTGCTGGGCCTGGGCGACATCGGCCCGCTGGCCGGCAAGCCGGTGATGGAAGGCAAGGGCTGCCTGTTCAAGAAGTTCGCCGGCATCGACGTCTTCGACCTCGAACTGGCCGAGCGCGACCCCGACAAGCTGATCGACATCATCGCCGCGCTCGAGCCCACGCTGGGCGGCGTCAATCTCGAGGACATCAAGGCGCCCGAGTGCTTCTACATCGAGCGCAAGCTTCGCGAGCGCATGAACATCCCGGTCTTCCACGACGACCAGCATGGCACCGCCATCATCTCGTCGGCGGCGCTGCTCAACGGGCTCGAACTGGTGGGCAAGAAGATCGGCGACGTGAAGCTGGCGGTCTCGGGTGCCGGCGCCGCGGCCATCGCCTGCCTGGATGTGATGGTGGGCCTGGGCGTCAAGCTCGAGAACATCTTCGTCTGCGACAGCAAGGGCGTGGTGCGCCAGGGCCGCGAAGACTTTGCCCGGCTCGACGAGAGCAAGCTGCGCTACTGCCAGCGCACCGACATGAAAACGCTGGCCGACGTGGTGAAGGGCGCCGATGTCTTCCTGGGCTGCAGCGCCGCCGGCGTGCTGAGCGTGGAAATGGTGATGACGATGGCCGCCAAGCCCATCATCCTGGCGCTCGCCAACCCCGAGCCCGAGATCCGGCCCGAACTGGCCAAGGCCGCGCGGCCCGACTGCATCATCGCCACCGGGCGCAGCGACTACCCGAATCAGGTCAACAACGTCCTGTGCTTCCCCTACATCTTCCGCGGCGCGCTGGATTGCGGCGCGACCAAGATCACCGAAGCCATGAAGCTGGCCTGCGTGCGCGAGATCGCCGCGCTGGCCAAGGCCGAGACCAGCGACGAGGTGGCCGCCGCCTACCAGGGCCAGGAGCTGAGCTTCGGGCCCGACTACATCATCCCCACGCCCTTCGACGTGCGGCTGATCCTGCGCATCGCGCCGGCGGTGGCCAAGGCGGCGGCCGAGTCGGGCGTGGCCACGCGCCCGATCGCCGACCTCGAGGCCTACCGCCAGAGCCTGACCCGCTTCGTCTACCAGACCGGCATGTTCATGCGGCCGGTGTTTGCGGCGGCCAAGGCCTCCTGCGCCAAGGGCGCCGCGCGGGTGGTCTACGCCGAGGGCGAAGATGAGCGCGTGCTGCGCGCCTTGCAGGTCGTGCTGGACGAAGGCCTGGCCAAGCCGATCGTCGTCGGCCGGCCCGAGGTGGTGAAGATGCGCCTGGAGCGCGCCGGGCTGCGGCTGGAGATCGGGCGCGATTTCGAGATCTGCGACCCCGAGAACGACCCGCGCTTTCGCGAGTACTGGGAAACCTACCGTGGTCTGATGGCACGCGAAGGCGTCACGCCCGAGGTGGCCAAGGCCACGGTGCGACGCAGCAACACGCTGATCTCCTCGATCATGCTCAAGCGTGGTGAGGCCGACGCCATGCTCTGCGGCCTGGTGGGCCGCTACGACCAGCACCTGGACCACGTGCGCAACGTCATTGGCCGCAAGCCTGGCGCGCGCACGATGGCGGCCATGAACG
This sequence comes from Rubrivivax sp., assembly GCA_031427055.1. GTDB lineage: Bacteria > Pseudomonadota > Gammaproteobacteria > Burkholderiales > Burkholderiaceae_C > Rubrivivax. The sequence goes on along the minus strand of JANPMR010000040.1, from coordinate 977 downwards.
CGCTGATGCTGGACCAGCACACGCTGTTCATCACCGACACCTTCGTCAACGAAGAGCCCAGCGCCGAAGAGCTGGCCGATATCGCGCTGATGGCCGCGGCCGAGGTGCGGCGTTTCGGCTTGCCGCCCAAGGTGGCCTTCCTGTCGCACAGCATCTTCGGCAGCTCGTCGCGGGCCTCGGCCCAGCGCATGCGCGCGGCGCACGCGCTGTTCCGCGAACGCGCGCCGGCCGATATCGAGAGCGATGGCGAAATGCACGGCGACGCCGCGCTGTCCGAATCGGTGCGCCGTGGCTACCTGCCCGAGACCACGCTGAGCGGATCGGCCAACCTGCTGGTGCTGCCCAACCTCGACGCCGCGAACATCCTGTTCAACGTGCTCAAGATGACCGGCGGCCACGGCGTGACGGTGGGCCCGATCCTGCTGGGCGCGGCCAGGCCGGTGCACATCCTGACGCCCAGCGCCACGGTGCGGCGCATCGTCAACATGACGGCGCTGGCGGTGGCGGATGCGGCGGAGGCAATGGCTGGCGCGGCTTGACCGGCAAAGCGCTGATCAACCCGGCCTGCTTCTGGCTGACTTGAGTCAGCTCAAGTGGCAGCGCGGCCGATGGGCCGACGATGGAAACCGACGCATCCCGCATGACGAGGAATCCATGAGCACGAGCACGAAGTACGTTTACCTGTTCGGCAGCACGCGCACCGAAGGCGCGGCCGCGATGAAGAACCTGCTCGGCGGCAAGGGCGCCAACCTGGCCGAGATGTGCCTGCTGGGCATCACAGTGCCCTCAGGCTTCACCATCAGCACCGAGGCCTGCACGGTCTACACCGAACAAGGCCGCGAGGCGGCGCTCGCGCTGATCGACGCCCAGGTGCGGCAAGGCGTGGCCTTTGTCGAGCAGGAGATGGGAAAGACCTTCGGCAATGCCGCCGACCCGCTGCTGCTGTCGGTGCGCTCTGGGGCGCGCGCGTCGATGCC
>JANPMR010000039.1:0-5363 GCA_031427055.1 Rubrivivax sp. | reverse complement strand
CTGAGCACGGCGTCGGACAACCAATCGGGCTCGGCCGCGCCCTCGGCCGCCACCTTGCGGCGCCGGCGCGGCGGGTCGGCGCCGCCGTCGGTGATGGACATCATCACCGCGGTCAGCGCGATGCCGTCGCCGATGCAATGGTGGATGCGCAGGATGAGCGCGCTGCCGCCTTCGTAGTGCTCGATGAGATGAAACTGCCACAGCGGATGCGCGGGGTCGAGCGCCGTCGTGGCCAGCGTGCCGCACAGGCGCTGCAGGGCGTGGCGCTCGCCATCACCCTTGCCCTTGCCCTCTCCCTTGATCGGGCGCAGCACCGTGGTGACCACATGCCGCTCGATGTCGAAATCGTCATCGCTCACCCAGTGGGCACCCAACGCGTCGGCCACCGCCTTCTGGTGAAAGCGCGGGTACTTGAGCAGCTTGTCTTCGATGCGCTCGCGCAGCGCCGTCAGGGTGATGGCCGGCGTGAGCAGCCAGACGCCGATGATCATCATCAGGTTGACGTCGTTGTCCATGCGCAGCCATGAGGTGTCGACACGCGACATGCGCTCGGGTGCGTCAGCCATCGGGTTCTCCTGCGATGCGGGCCTGGGAACGGGTCGCGTTGCTGGGTAACATGCGCTCCGTCAAGCAGCTATTCTCACCCACGCCGAACCCCGGAGAACGCCCACCATGGCCCAGCTCAAAGCCGCCTTCGAAGCTGCCGTCGCCGCAAGCAAGCAGTTGCCGGAAAAGCCCGACAACATGACGCTGTTGAAGCTCTACTCGCTGTACAAGCAGGCCACCGATGGCGATGTGGATGGCAAGCGCCCGGGCTTCACCGACATGGTGGGCCGCGCCAAGTACGACGCCTGGGCCGCCGTCAAAGGCAAGACCGCCGACGAGGCGATGCAGGAATACACCGATCTCATCGAGTCGCTGAAGTGAGCGTGGCGCGGCGCCGCTGATCGGCGCGCGGCCCGCACGGCGCTTCTGAGCGGCGCGCGGCCAGCGCGCCGCTACTGATCACCGCGCGGCCAGCGCCTTTTCGATCGCCGACACCATCACGGCGCCGTCCGGCGCGGTGTTGCTGCCAAAGTGGGCCAGCGGCCTGCCCTGGCGGTCGACGAGGTACTTGTTGAAGTTCCAGCTCGGGCTCTTGCCGGTGACCTTGGCCAATTCCGCGAAGAGCGGATTGGCGTCCTTGCCGCGCACCGCCGAGCTCGTGAACATCGGGAACTTCACACCGTAGGTGTTGAAGCACAGCTCGGCAATCTTCTTGCTGTCGCTGCTCTCCTGGTTGAAGTCATTCGACGGAAAGCCCATCACCACCAGGCCCTGCGCCGCGTACTTGGCGTGCAGCGCCTCCAGGCCCTCGTACTGCGGCGTGAAGCCGCAGTAGCTGGCGGTGTTGACCACCAGCAGCACCTTGCCGGCGTACTGGCACAAGGGCTGAGGCTTCTCGTCCTGCAGCCGCGGAAAACTCTGCTGCAGCAGCGCCGGGCAGACAGCCGGGGCCGCTGTCGGCGCCACTGCCGGCGCGGCCTGCGCCAGGGCCGTTGCGGGCGCGATATGGCAGCTCAGTGCCGCCAGCGACAGGGCGCAAAGGGCGATGTAGGGGTTGCGGCTCATGGCGTGGTCTGCGGGAAGGAAGAGTGCGATCTTGGCAGAGCACGGCCCCGTCCAAGCGCACAGGGTCTTGCGCGGCGGCATGCCAGCGCGCCAGCACGACCTCAGGGCGTCACGAGAAGCCGCTGCAGGCGGTGGGCCAGCACGGCAGCCGCCTCGTCCCACGAGACCGCGACGCCAAGACGCCGCAGATCCACCGTAGCCAACCCGGCATAGCCGCAGGGGTTGATGCGGCCGAAGGGCTCGAGGTCCATCGCCACATTCAGCGCCACACCGTGGTAGCTGCGGTGCTGGCTGATCTTGATGCCCAGCGCGGCGATCTTGCCCAGGCCCTGGAACGGGTCGACCGCCGCGGGCTCGAGCCGCGTGTGGCCAAAGGGGTCGGCCAGGCGCACGTAGATGCCCGGCGCGCCGCGCACGCGGTGGCCGGTGACACCGAAGTGCGCCAGCGTCTCGATCACCGCCTGCTCGATGCGAAAGACGTACTCCTTGACGTAGATGGACAGCCGCCGCAGGTCCAGCAGCGGGTAGGCCACCACCTGCCCAGGGCCGTGAAAGGTGACCTGGCCGCCGCGGTCGGTGCGCACGACCGGGATGTCGCCCGCCGCCAGCACGTGATCGCTGCGGCCTGCGATGCCCTGCGTGAACACGGCGTCGTGCTCGACGAGCCAGAGTTCATCTTCAGTCTCGGCCGTGCGTGCGGCCGTGAAGGCGCGCATGGCGGCCTCGACTTCGGCGTACGGGCGGCGGCCCAGGCTGACGGTGCGCATCGGCGCGCAGTCTAGCGCCCGTACTCCCAGACCCAGGGCGCCCCGGTCTCGCCCAGGATGAAGGCCACCAGCCCCGGAAACAGCGCCTCGGCGCGCACATCGTTGGCCAGCAGCACCACGCAGCTGCGGCGCTTCTCGACGCAGACCCAGGTGTTGCCGGTGCTGTCGTTGTGCCCGCCCTTGAAGAAGCCCGGGCCCTGGGGGCCGTCGAACACGATGACACCCAGGCCGGCGGCCAGATCGGCACGCCGATGTTCACCTGGCAGCTCGCTCGCCAGGCTGGGAAACTGGTGCGCGCCGGTGATCGGCCACTGCGCGCGCGTCAGCTCGGCGCGCGCCTTGGCCGACAGGCCTTCGCCGCGCGCAAAGCCAGCGGCGAAGCGGGCGAAGTCCTCGATCGTGGTGTCCATCGAGCCCGCGGCGCGCACCTTGCTGCGTTCGTCGTGCGGCTCCGCCCTGCCGCTTGCGGTGTAGCCATCGGCCAGGTTGTCCGCGAAATCGGCGCGCCACATCATGCTGGTGTGGCGCATGCCGAAGCGATCAAAAACGCGGCGCTGCATCTCCTGGCCGACATCCAGGCCCAGGCCGCGCTCGAGCACAAACTGCAGCAGGATGTAGCCCTCGCCCGAGTAGGCGTAGCGCGAGCCAGGCTCGAAGTGGATGCGCAGCTTGCCGTCGGGCTCGACGAACGCAAAGTTGGCAAAGCCCGCGCGGTGGCTGAGCAGGATGCGCGGCGTGAGCTTGCGCCAGCGCTCGTCGCCCTGCAGGTCGCGCCAGGGCGCGTAGCGGCGGTCCTTGGGGTAGGACGGCAAGGGCTCGGGCAAGTAGCTCGCAATGGACGCGTCGAGATCGATGCGGCCTTCGTCGACGAGTTGCATCACCGTGTAGGCGAAGACCGCCTTGGTGAGCGAGGCGCCGTACATCACCGTCTGCGGCTGCAGCGGCTGGCCGCGCTCGTTGCGCTGGCCGTAAGCCTGCACGTAGGCCACGCGGCCGTCTTCGACCACGGCCACGGCCAGGCCCTTGACGCCCGCCGACGCCATCGCACGCCGCAGCTCGCGGTCGATGGCGGCCGCATCCGGCGCGGCTGCGACGGTGGCCTGGGCGAGTGCGCAGGCCGCCGCACACAAGAGCTGTCGCAAGGGCTTCTCCTTTGTGTGCCCGCGGCCCAGGGGCCGCTGCAGCGTCACCGGCAGGCGTTGGCCGCCGTGTAGTCGATGACCTTGAGCTTGCCCGAGATGATGTCGGCCTTGGCCGCCTCGACGCGCTGGCGCATCGCCGGCGTCACCAGCTTCGCGTTGTGCTCGTCCATCGCGTAGTCGACGCCGCCTTCCTTCAGGCCCAGCGCCATGATGCCGGGCTTGACGCCCTTGAAGGCACTCAGCACCGCCAGGTCGACACGTTTGACCATGCTGGTGAGCATGGTGCCCGGGTGCAGGTGGTTCTGGTTGCTGTCGACACCGATGGCCAGGATGCCGGCGTCCTTGGCCGCCTGCATGATGCCGAAACCGGTGGTGCCGGCGGCGCTGAAGACGACGTCCACGCCCTGCGCGATCTGCGCCTTGGTGAGCTCGGCGCCGCGCGCCGGGTCGGTCCAGGCCGCATTGGTGGTGCCGGTCATGGCCGACACCGTCTGCACCTTGGGGTTGGCGTACTTCGCGCCCTGCTCGTAGCCGCACAGAAACTTGCGCACCAGCGGGATGTCCTGCCCGCCCACGAAGCCCACCTTGCCGCTCTTGCTGGCCATCGCGGCCAGCATGCCAACGAGAAAACTGCCCTCGTGCTCGCGGTAGATGAAGCTCTGCACGTTGGGCAGGTCGACCACCATGTCGACGATGGCGAACATCGTCTTCGGAAAGTCGCGCGCCACCTTGTCGATGCTGCTGGCCTGCGGAAAGCCGATGCCGACGATGGGATTGGCGCCGCGCTCGGCAAAACGCCGCGCCGCCTGTTCGCGCTGCGCCGCGTTGGCGATCTCGAACTCGAGGTAGGGCTTGCCGGTTTCCTTCTTCCAGGCCTCGGCACCCTTCCAGGCGGCCTCGCCGAAGCTCTTGTCGTTCTTGCCACCGAGCTCGTAGATGACGGCGGGCTCGGCGGCAGCAGGAGTCGCGGCAAAAGCGGCCAGCACGAGCCCGGCCGCAAGCAGGGTTGCGGACTTCATGTGCGTCAGAACATCATCTTGGCCTGCACGCCAATCGTGCGCGGGTCGTTGATGAAGCCGGTGCGGTTGTTGAAGTCGATGCCGCCAACGATGCGGAGCTGGTTGGTCAGGTTGCGAACGTAGGCCGCGGCGTCGTACTTGCCATTGCCCCAGGTGTAGCCCACGCGCAGGCCGCCTTCCATCATCGCCTTGCCGGTGAACTCGACGCTCTCGTAGAGGAAGAAGTTGACCTTGCTGCGGTAGACCCAGTCGGTGAAGGCGTAGAGCTCACCGCTGCCCATGGGCTGCGTGTACTTGAGCGTGAAGCTGCCCGTCACCTTGGGCGCCTGCGGCAGCGCGTTGCCGTGGATCAGCGCCAGGCCGCCCGCGGTGCGCGGGTCGGTCACCGTGCAAGACGCGCAGACCGCCACCGCCAGGCCCGGATCCTTGATCTGGGTGTCGTTGTAGCCCAGGCCCACGCTGGCCAGCAGCTGGTCGGTGACGAGCAGTTGCGCGTCGAGCTCGAAGCCCCGGCCGGCGGCCTTCTTGGCGTTGAGCAGGATGTTGGCGTTGCCGGCGCCGCCCACGGCGGTGAGCTGCAGGTCCTTGACGGTGTAGCTGAAGACGTTGAAGTTGATGCGGCCGCGGCGATCCAGCACGTCGGCCTTCACGCCCGCCTCGAACGAGGTGTTGGTCTCGGGGCCGGCGACCGACTTGCCGTTGAACGCGCTCGCACCCTGCACGCTGCTGGCGCGGAAGCCCGTGGCGGCGCGCGCATACAGGTTGACGGTCTTGCTCAAGGCTTGCGTGACGCTCAGGTCCCAGCTGACCTTGTTGTCCTTGGG
>JANPMR010000038.1:0-3925 GCA_031427055.1 Rubrivivax sp. | reverse complement strand
GCATAGACGCGCGTGGCCGGCAGCGTGCCCCCGTTGGGCTCAGTGGCGCTGGAATAGAAGCTCTGGCCGCGCAGCATGGCCTCCATCGCGGTGCCGTTGGAGCGCCCGTAGTTGTTGGCGTTCATGGCCGAGCGGAACGAGGTCAATGTCATGTCGATCTGGCTCGTGGGCTTCCACTGCACCGACAACACGCCGCCCTTGCGGTCGCGCACGCCTTCGACAAATTCGCCGCCCATGGAACTGGGCATGCGCACGCCGTTCAGGTCGGCCGCCTTCAGGCCCGTGCCGGCCAGGCTTGCATCGGTGACGCCGCGCATCGGCGACGCACTCGTCGAGACGCCCGCGATGTCGATCGTCTGCCAGCCGAAGTTGAAGCCGCCGCGCACCAGCGAGTCGCGACGCAGGTAGCGCTTCTCGCCGAACACCTGGCCCATCACGCCGAGATTGCCCTCGGCGTTCTTCCAGTTCAAGGCGGCGCTGAGATCCGGCGCGGTCTTGCGCGGCAGCGTGGCGTAAGACGCGCCCAGCGACACCACGCCGCCGAAGGACTGCATTTGCGACAGCGGCTTGCGCGTTGTGACGTTGATGGTGCCGGCCAGGCCGCCATCCACGATGTTGGCCTGCGAGGTGCGGTAGACCAGCGCCTGGTTGAGGATGGATGAGGGCATCAGGCTCAGGCTGGTGCTGCGGCTGGACGACTGCTGGTCGGCGATGTACCAGTCGCCGCCGGACACCGTGTGCCCGTTGAAGACGATCAGCGTCATGTCGGGGTTGGTGCCACGCATCGAGACCTTCTCGGCCTCGTCGTAATCGGTGCGCACGGCCACCGTGGCCAGGCGTTGCAGCGAATCGGCCAGGTTCTTGTCGGGCATCTTGCCCACGTCCTCGGCCGAGATCGCTTCGACCAGGGCTTCCGCCCCCTTCTTGATCTGCAGCGATTTCTCCATCGAGGCCCGGATGCCGGTGACCTCGACGGTGGCCGTGACCCCGGACGGCGGCGGCGCCTTGGAGGCATCCTGGGCATGGGCCTGCGTGACCAGGCCCAGCAACATGCCAGCCACGGCGGCGGCAACGGGTGTGCGATAGAGGCGCATGGGAAGCCTTTGCAAGAACGAGCAGTGGACAGGGTTGTTGAATGCCAGCGCGGGCCGCCGTGCAGCATCTCGAACGCGTAGCAAGAGTTGCCCCTGATTGGACGCCTCTACCCTGGGTTCGCGACATGCCAATTGCCCTATGCCCGACAACCGCCGGTTATGGCAGCGGCGCGATGGCAAGTCGTGGCAAGTCGGTCCCGCAGGCTAAGCTGTTCAACTGCACCGCAAACGGAGTCCGCCATGAGTTTCACACCCAGCCTGCGCTTGCCCGACCCCTGCATCGAGGTGCTCGACGAACGCTTTCTGCCGCTGCGCCTGCTCTCGGGCACGGTCGAGCGCCTGGCCACCGGCTTCTACTGGGCCGAAGGGCCGGTGTGGTTTGGCGACGGCCGCTACCTGCTCTTCAGCGACATCCCCAACAACCGCATCCTGCGCTGGGACGACTGTTCGGGCGCGCTGGCCGAGTTTCGCAAGCCGTCCAACCACGCCAACGGCCTGGCGCGCGACCGCCAGGGCCGGCTGCTGGCCTGCGAGCACGGCACGCGGCGCGTCACGCGCACCGAGTACGACGGCCGCATCACCGTGCTGGCCAGTCACTTCGACGGCAAGCGCTTGAACTCGCCCAACGACATCGTCTGCGCGCGCGACGGCAGCATCTGGTTCACCGACCCGCCCTTCGGCATCCTGGGCTGGTGGGAAGGCGAGCCGGCCACGCCCGAACTGCCGCACGGCGTCTACCGCATCGACCCGCTCACGGGCGTGCTCGCCATGGTGCTGGATGACCTGCAGGGCAGCAACGGCCTGGCCTTGAGCCCCGACGAGAAGACGATGTACGTGGTGGAAAGCCGCGCCACACCCAACCGCAAGATCTGGCAGTACGACGTGGTCACCCAAGCGGGCGGAGCCACGCTCGTCAACAAGCGCCTGTACGTCGACGCGGGCGGCCGCGGCGCCTACGACGGCATCGCCGTGGACGTGCAGGGCAACGTCTGGTGCGGCTGGGGCGGCAATGGCGCCATGGACGCGAAGGCCGAAGATCTGGACGGCGTCATCGTCTACGACCGCGAGGGCCGGCCGCTGGCCCACATCCACCTGCCCGAGCGCTGTGCCAATGTGTGCTTTGGCGGCGCCGACAACAACCGCCTGTTCATGGCCAGCAGCCATTCGCTGTACGCGCTGTACGTCAACACGCGCGGCGCGGTGTAGCGCGCCGCAGCCGCTTACTTCGGCGGCGCCGCCACCATCGCGCGCACCAGCGCCCGAGAGTGCAGCCCCATGCGCACCAGGCGCGCCGCCACCTGCTGCTCCAGCCGGCCGTGCTCGGCCTCGGAGTGCGCGCGGGCGATGGCGTGGAAGTCGAGCGCGTCACTGGCCTCGGTGCCCAGGTTGACGTCGGTGTCGACGACGTAGCGCGCCGGCAGGCTGCGCTCCAACTGCGCGTCCAGGGCGTCGGCCGCCTCGGCGGCCTCACGCGAGACCTGCGAGCGCGTGTCGGCCGGCGCGTAGACCCAGTGCTCGCGGTCTTGCCGCGTGTCGCGCAGGGCGGCCAGCAGTGCGTCATCGCTGCGGCCCTGCTCATAGGCCAGCACCATGCGCCTGAACTGGTAGTTTTCGAGCGCCGTGTGGCGGTTGCTCACGCGCGTGATGGCCTGCAGCTTGGGTGTGTCCACGCCCACGATGGCCAGCGTGTTGACGCCGATCATGCGCGCCGCGCCCACGCCGGGCAGCACGCGGGCGTGGTAGGGCTGGGTGAGATCCTGCACGTAATGCAGCGCCCAGCCGGTAAAGCGCCAGCCCCAGTAGTCGTGGCCAGTTGCCAAGGCGTGGCGCGCCAGCGCGCTGAACAGGGCAATGCGGGCGTCGGGCTGGGTGCGGCGCAGGAAGCCCGCCGCGGCAAAAACCAGCCGTGCCTCGTGGTGGAAGCCCATGTGGAAGGGCGCCTGGCTCGAGAAGTCCAACGCCGCGTTGCCGAAAGGCTGCGTGCCAAAGCCATACAGCTTGCCTTGCGCCGTGCCGTTGTCTTCGAACAAGCCCAGGTCGAGGCCGTAGTCGGGCTCGGCTGAGGCCGTCGCGACGACGTCGGCCACTGCGACTTCGTCACCCGCAGCCAGGCGCACATAGCGGTTGGCGCTGGCGCCGCGGCCGCTGCGCAAGGGCGTGACCTCGGCCCAGGGCAGGGCGGCCGCGGCACCGGCGTCTTCGCCCGGCCGCAGTTGCCGAAACAGCGGCAGCCGCGACGCCACGTTGAGCCGCAGCGCCTTCAGAAAGTCATTGCGCAGGTCGGCGTTGACGCCGGGTGGCGGCGCCTTGAAGGCCAGGCCGTCGGGGCGGGGCGCGTAGTACTCGAGCGTCGCGCGCGCCCAGGCTTCGTGGGCGGCCAGCACGCGCTCGAGCTGCGGCGCCTGCGCGGCAAGAAACTGCTCCAGCGTCTCGGTGCGCACGCGCTTCGGGCTCAGCTCGGTCAGCGGCGCCAGCGCCTGCCAGGTGCACAGCGCGTGGCCGCTCCAGGCGGGCGCCGTGCCGGGCGCGAGCAGCGCGCATGCGGCCAGGGCCGCGCACAGCGCACTTCGGCCCCTTGCGTGGGCGCGGCGCGTGCCGCGTGCCAGCGCCGATGTCGATCGTCTCCAGATCCTCACGTCCGGCCTCCCCGGTTGGCCCCGTCGCCACGGGCGGAGTCGGCGCGAGTATGCCTTTGTAAGCGCTACGATCCGGGCGGCTCCAAGACGGACGTGAGAGGGCGAGACCATGATCGAACCGAGAGCGGCACTCATCGTCGGTGCGGGTGACGCCACCGGCGGCGCCATCGCGCGGCGCTTTGCGCGCGAGGGCTA
>JANPMR010000037.1:0-21441 GCA_031427055.1 Rubrivivax sp. | reverse complement strand
TCGGGCCGCTGGCGGAAGCGGTGAGATTCGAACTCACGGGCCCTTGCGGGCCGCCGGTTTTCAAGACCGGTGCAATCGACCACTCTGCCACGCTTCCAGCGCAGGCGATTGTGCCCTCAACCCGAGCCGTGCAGCGCCGCAGCGTGGCCGCGCTTTAGCGGCCCGGCCGCTGCAATGGCGCGCAGGGCACCTGCACCACCTCGCACCGGCCGCCGTCCACGCGCGCCGCGCTGAGCGCGCCGCCCCACACGCAGCCCGTGTCCAGCGCCAGCAGGTCGGGCCTGTCGATGAGCCCCAGCGTGCTCCAGTGGCCGAAGGCGATCGGTGTCCCGGCGCTGCGACGGTTTGGCACCTCAAACCAGGGCCGGCAGCCCGGCGGCGCGGCGTCGGCACCTTCCTTGGCCTTGAAGTCGAGCGTGCCGTCGTCGCCACAGAAGCGGATGCGCGTCAGCACGTTGATGACGAAGCGCCAGCGTTCGGCACCGGTCAGGTCGTCGCGCCAGCGCCGCGGCTCGTTGCCGTACATCACCTGCAGGAAGGCGGGCAGGTCGGGCCCGGCCAGCAGCGCTTGCACCTCGGCGGCCAGCGTCAGCGTCTGCGCCGCATCCCACTGCGGCACGACGCCGGCGTGCACGCACAGCCAGCCGGCCTCGGCGTGCGCCAGCGGCTGGCGGCGCAGCCAGTCGATCCAGTGATCGCGATCGGGCGCGGCCAGCACGTCGCCAAAGGTATCGCCGCGGTGCAGATCGCGCACGCCGTGCGCCACCGCCAGCAGGTGCAGATCGTGGTTGCCCAGCAGGCAGGTCGCGGCCTTGCCCATCGCGGCCAACCGGCGCAACACGGGCAGTGAGGCCGGCCCGCGGTTCACCAGATCCCCCAGCACCACGATGCGGTCGCGTGAGGGCGAGAAGTCGATGGCCTGGAGCAGCCGCTCCAGGGCCTCGGCACAGCCTTGCACGTCGCCAATCAAATGGATCATCGGCCGATTCTGCTACGCCCGGGCAGCATTGCTGCCGAGCCGAGCCGACGCGGCACGGTCAGCTGAGGATCAGATAGACGCCCAGGCCCACCATCACCAGGCCACTGATCAACTTCAGCCAGCGGCCTTCCTTCTCTTGCAGCCTTCGGTGGGACAGCGTGGTGACGCCAATGGCCAGCACGACCACGTCGTCAAACATGTAGGCGGCGTTGTAGAGCAGAAGGTAGCTGTAGTAGCTGGCGGTGTCGAGTTGCCGCAAGGTGAGGATGCGCGTGAACAGCGCCGGGAAGCCCGAGGTGCACAGGAACTCGACCACCTGCACCATCAGCCCCAGCACGATGACACCGACGATGGCCGCGGGCAGGCTCTTGGCCTGCAGGACGGCGCGGATGCGGGTGTAGATGCCGGGCTTGGACTTGTCGGGAATCGACAGCGAGATGCCCACGCCGGGCGCGACGAAGTCCTTCATGTTGATCAGCCCTGCCACGATGGCAATGGCCGCGATGGCCAGCTGCGATGCGCGCGACAAGCCGATCAGCAGGAACAGGTTGAGCCAGGCGGTCATGAACACAAAGTAGGCGACGCCTTCCACCAGCACGAAGGTGCCGGCGATGGCCAGCATGCGCTTGCGGTCGTTCAGCGTGGACAGCAGCGAGATCATCAGGATCAGCACCCACATCGAGCACGGGTTCAGGCCGTCCAGCAAGCCCATGGCGATGGTGAAGGCCGGCAGGCCCACGTCGTCCAGGGTGAGGGTGCGGCCGAAGAAGCTCACTTCGAAGGCGTCGGCCGCCGCGCCGGCCGGCACCTCGGTGCGGCAGCTGGAGTCTTCTTGCGCCGCGCAGCTCTTGTCCTCGGTTGCCGAGGCCGCTGGCGCGCCGCTCTGGGCCTTGCGGCCCTGCAGCGCGCCGAGGATCAGACGGTCGGTGGAAGCCTCTTCGGAGTAGCCGAAGATGACTTGCCCGCCAGTGAAGAAGGCCGGCACCCGCGCGGTGCCCGACTTCGTCTCGCGCGCGATGTCCTGCAGCCGCTGCAGCGCCGCGGCGTCCTTGCTGACGTCGCGGATGACGATGTCCAGATCGGGCCGCTGACTTTGCAGGCCCAGCAAGAACACTTCGGCCTTGGCGCAGTGCGGGCAGCCTTCGCGCACGAAGACTTCCAGGCGCTGCCGGCTCGCCGCGCTGGCCGGAGCGGCCGCCGCTGCTGTGGCAGAGGCGACGGGCGCGGCGAGGCCGGCACCCTGCGCGCCGGCGGTCAGGCCGAGCGTCAGGCTCAGGGCGAGCAGCAGGCATGACGCCAGCTTGGCGCAAACAGCCTGCACGCTCATCCGTAGGCCCGGCGCAAGGCGCGGTTGACGAGATCCAGCAGTTGCTGGCGCCCGAAGGTCTCCATCTGGCGGCCGTTGACGAAGTACTCGGGCGTCTGCTTCACGCCCAGCAGGCTGGCGTCGCCGCGGTCCTGCGCCATGCGCTGGCGCACCTCGGCGCTGGCCATGTCCAGCGCCAGCTGATCCCAGTTCAGGTCCACGTCGGCGATGACTTCCAGCGCCAGCTTGGGCTGCACGACATGGCGCAGCACCCAGCGGTCCTGGTTCTTGAACAGGGCTTCCAGAATCTGCCAGTACCGGTTTTGATTGCGGCTGGCTTCCAGCAGGGCCACCACGTAGTCGGCGCCCTGGTGCAGCGGCACGTGGCGCAGTGACAGGCGGATCCGGCCCGGGTGCTCGGCCATCACCTGCTTGATGATCGGATAGAACACCGCGCAGGTCTCGCAGGCGGGATCGAGAAACTCGACGATCTGCACCTTGGCCGTGGCCTCGCCCAGCGTGGGCGCGTGCGGGCTGGGCAGGCCGGGGCGCTGGGCGAACGCGGCGTCCTCAGCCATGCTGGCGCCCGAGCGGCGGAACAGCGCCACGCCAACGCCGAGGGCGGCGACAGTGGCGACGCCGGTGGCGATGAGGATGTTTCTGCGGCCGGGGTTCGTGGCCGGCGCTGCGCTTGCGGCCGGTTCGGTGGCGGCCTGGTTTCGCTGGGACTTGCGGCTCATCAGTAACTCCGTGGGTGGGCCGTGCTCAGAGGGCCGCCGAGTGCGGCCAGGCGCCTCCGACGCAGGGTGCGGGCAGCTTAGCGCCAAGCCGCCGGCCGACCATGACTTGCCTCAAGGCCCGTCGGGTGTGGATGTCGGACAGGGATGCGGGTCTGCTACGCTTCGCCCCGTTTTCCTGGATCCCGCCGCGTCTGCCGGCGGCGCGAATGGACTTCTCGCTTCTTGTCTTTCTGATTCTCCTCAACGGCCTGTTCGCGATGTCGGAGATGGCCCTCACGGCCAGCCGCAAGGCGCGCTTGCAAGTGATGGTGGAAAGTGGCGAGCCTGGTGCGCAGGCCGCCATCGACCTGCACGACAACCCGACCAAGTTTCTCTCGACGGTGCAGATCGGCATCACCTCGATCGGCGTGCTCAACGGCATCGTCGGCGAGAGTGCCTTTGCCGAACCGCTGAGCCGCTGGCTGGTGCACAGCTTTCACATCGCCGAGCGCGGTGCGGGCATCGGCGCCACCGCGCTGGTGGTGGTGATCATCACCGTGCTGACCATCATCTTCGGCGAGCTGGTGCCCAAGCGGCTGGGGCAGACGCACCCCGAGGCGGTGGCGCGGCTGGTGGCCCGGCCCATGAACTGGCTGTCGACGGCCACGCGCCCGCTGGTGGCGCTGCTGTCGATCTGCACCGACGCCGTGCTCAAGCTGCTGGGCATTCACGGCGGCACGTCGCGCGCGGTGACCGAAGAAGAGATCGCCGCGAGCCTGGAAGAGGGCGTCGACGCTGGCGTCATCGAGGCGCAAGAACACCAGATGGTGCGCAACGTGTTTCGTCTGGACGACCGGCAGATCGGCAGCATGATGATTCCGCGCGCCGAGATCGTCTGGCTCGACGAGGCCGACCCGGTGGATGTCGTGCTCAAGTGCATTGCCGACAGCGGGCACACGCGCTTCCCGGTCTGCCGCGGCTCGCTGGATGACGTGCGCGGCGTGCTGAGTGCGGCCAGCCTGCTGCAGCCGCTGTCACGCGGCGAGCGGCCGGTGCTGGCCGAGCACCTGGAGGCGCCGGTCTTCGTGCCCGAGACGCTCTCGGGCATGGAGCTGCTCGAGCACTTCCGTGTCTCGGGCGCCGACATCGTGTTCGTGGTCGACGAATACGGCGCCGTGCAGGGTGTGATCACCGAGCGCGACCTGCTCGAGGCCATCACGGGCGAGTTCGGCACCGCGGCCGACGAAGACGCCTGGGCCGTGCGGCGGCCTGATGGCGGCTGGCTCATGGACGGCCTGATTCCGGTGCCAGAATTCAAGGATCGGCTCGAACTGAAAGACCTGCCGGAAGAAGACCGCGGCCGCTACAACACGCTGGCCGGCATGATCATGCTGCTGCTCGGGCGCCTGCCCCGCACCACCGACACGGTGGACTGGGAGGGCTGGCGCTTCGAAGTCGTCGATCTTGACGGCAAGCGTGTCGACAAGGTGCTGGTCGAGCGCATCACAAACCCTGGAGAAGACTCTTGATCAATCAGAACCTGCACCGCCAGCCCGTGGCGCTGGACATCGCGCAGCACCGCCAGCTGAAACTGCAACTGCCGGTGTCCGACTGGACGGTGGCCAAAGACCTCAACGCCATCTTCGTGGCCGCCGCCGAGTTTGGCGACATCTGCCGTGAGTTCCCCATCGTCTTCGTGAAGGCCGGCAAAGAGGCCGACGGCACCGATGCCATCGCCCCCATCGCCGTGCTCGGCCTGACGCAGAACGAGAACCTCTACGTCAGCGGCGAGCGCTGGCGCGCGCAGTACCTGCCGGTGATCCTGCGCCTGTACCCGTTCTGCATCGCACGCATCGACGAGCAGCGCTTCGCGATCTGCGTCGACATGGCCTACAAGGGCGCGGGCGCAGAGGGCGGCCAGCCGCTGTTTACCGACGACGGCCAGAGCGGCGAACTGCTCAAGAGCATGAAGGATCAGCTCGAGGTGCTCGAAGGCGAGATCCAGCGCACGCGCATGGTCGGCAAGCGCCTGCTCGAGCTGGACGTGCTGCGCGAAATGCGCTTCGACGCCACCCTGCCCGATGGCCGTCAGCACACCGTGGACGGCTTCCTGACGGTGGACGACGCCAAGATGACGGCACTGCCGGATGACGTGGTGGGTGAACTGCACCGCAGCGGCGTGCTGGGCCTGGTGCACCTGCACTGGGTGTCGCTGGGCAACATGCGCCGGCTGGTCGATTGGCATGTGGAGCGCGCAGCTGCCGCGCCGGCTGCGGCCTGAGCTCGAGTCGGCGCGATAGCGCGCTGACGCCGGCGCAACCGGGCCTTGGAAACGACCGATCCGCGGGCTGCACGGTCGTGCGCAGCAGCACGGTGATGCATCTGGAGACATGAAATGACGCTGCGCCAGGCCCCACCGTTCCGCGCCGACCACGTCGGCAGCTTTCTGCGCCCCAAGTACTTGCTTGACGCGCGCGAGCAGCACTTCGTCAAGAAAGAAATCACGGCCGCGCAACTGCGCGCGGTGGAAGACAAGGCGATTGCCGAAGTCGTCAAATTCCAGCAGGACGTGGGCCTGCTAAGCATTACCGACGGTGAGTTTCGCCGCACCTATTTCCACATCGATTTTCTCGATCAGCTCGGCGGCGTCAAGACCGACATCCCGGTGACCATCCGCAAGCCCGATGGCAGCGAAGAGCTGGCGCCGCCAACGATGCGTGTCGTCGACAAGGTGCGCCACGTCAAGGACATCCAGCGCGCCGACTTCGAGTTTCTCAAGCGCCAGGTCAGCCAGCAGGGCACGCCCAAGGTGACGATCCCGAGCCCGACCATGCTGCACTTTCGCGGCGGCCGCGCCGGCATCAGCCGCCAGCACTATCCCGAGCTCGACCCGGCCTTCTACGACGACGTGGCGCAGGCCTATGGCGAGGAGCTGCGCTCGCTCTACAACGCCGGTTGCCGCTACGTGCAGATGGACGACACCAACATGGCCTATCTGTGCGACGAGAGGATGCGCGAGGCGGCGCGCTCGCGCGGCGACGACCCCAATGAGCTGCCGCACCGCTACGCCGGCTTCATCAACAAGGTGGTGGCGCTCAAGCCGCCGGGCATGACCCTGGCCATGCACCTGTGCCGCGGCAACTTCAAAAGCACCCACGCGGCGGCCGGCAACTACGAGCCGGTGGCCGAGGCGCTGTTGGCCGAGATGAAGCTCGACGCCTACTTCATGGAGTACGACGACGAGCGCAGCGGCGACTTCCGCCCGCTGCGTTTTCTGCCCAAGGGCAAGATCGTCGTGCTCGGCCTGGTCACCACCAAGTTCGGCACGATGGAGACCAAGGACGCGCTCAAGCGCCGCATCGACGAGGCCGCCAAATACGCACCGCTCGAGCAACTGGCGCTGAGCCCGCAGTGCGGCTTCAGCAGCACCGTGCACGGCAACAACATCGCCGTGCAGGCGCAACGCGACAAGCTGCGCCTGGTGGTGGAGACGGCGGCTGAAGTCTGGGGTTGAGACAATCGCCGCCTTCGCGTCGCCCCTCGCGGGCCCCGCCTGATCGACATCCGATATCCGACACCCGAGACCCACCATGACCGTCAAACTCGCCAGGCCCGCCCGCGGCAGCACGCCCATCCACACCGTCGACCGCGCCGGATTCGCCGCGCTGGCGGGTCGTCTGGACACCGCGCAGGCACGCTGGCTGCAAACCCTGGGCTTCGTGGGCGCACCCGACAGCCACGCGCTGTTGCCCGGCGCCGATGGCGGCCTGCAAGCCGTGTGGGCCGGCGTGCGCGATACCACCGATCCCTGGGCGCTGGCCTCGTTGCCCAAGGTACTGCCCAAGGGCCACTATCACCTGGCCGACGACGCGCCGCTGGCGCTGGACGCGGCGGCCGCGGCGCTGTCGTGGGACCTGGGCGGCTACACCTTCGACACCTACAAGCCGGCGCGCCGCGAGCCGGCCGTGCTGCACCTGCCGGCCAGCGCCGCCGCGCGGCGTGCGCTCATCGTGGCCGCAGCCGTGGCCTCGACGCGCGATCTCGTCAACACGCCGGCCGAGCACATGGGCCCGGATTCACTGGCCGCGGCGGTGCAGATGGTGGCCACGCAGCACGGCGCCAAATTCAAGCAGACGGTGGGTGACAAGCTGCTCAAGGACGGCTTCCCGGCCATCCACGCCGTCGGCCGCGCCGCTGAAACGTCGCGCGCGCCGCGCCTGATCGAGCTGAACTGGGGCAAGGCCAAGCACCCGCTGATCACGCTGGTGGGCAAGGGCGTGTGCTTCGACACCGGCGGCCTGGACATCAAGGGCGCCGACGGCATGCGCCTGATGAAGAAGGACATGGGCGGCGCGGCCAACGCGCTGGGCCTGGCGCAGATGATCATGGCGCTGGACCTGCCGGTGCGCCTGCAGTTGCTGATCCCGGCGGTAGAGAACGCCATCGCCGGCAACGCCTACCGCCCGGGCGACGTCTTCAAGACGCGCGCCGGGCTGCACATCGAGATCGGCAACACCGACGCCGAGGGCCGCGTCATCCTGTGCGATGCGCTGGCCTATGGCGCCGAGAGCAAGCCCGAACTGATGATCGACATGGCCACGCTCACCGGTGCGGCCCGCGTGGCCTTGGGCGCGCAGTTGCCGGCGCTGTTCTGCCGCGACACCGCGCTGGCGCGCGATCTGGTGGACCGCGGCCTGGCGCTGCGCGATCCGCTGTGGCACATGCCGCTGTGGCGCGACTATCACGCCGGCATCGAGAGCGACATCGCCGACATCGTCAACACCGGGCGCAGCGCGCTGGCCGGCGCCATCAATGCGGCCATCTTCCTCGAAGACTTCGTGCCCGCCGATCAGGCCTGGCTGCACATCGACCTCTTCGCCTGGAGCGACGCCAACCGCCCCGGTCGCCCGGTGGGTGGTGAGGCGCAGACGCTGCGCACGCTGCTGGCCTACCTGGAAGAGCGCTTCGGCGCGGCGTGATCCAAAGGGCTCTTGTCTGCCAGAGCGAGCGCCGGCGCAGTCACTGCGGTGCACGACGCCGGCGCGACAGCAGCAGGGTCATCGCGGTGGCCACCAGCGCCAGCGATGCCGGCTCGGGCACGGCACCCGGCCCGGCGCCCGGCACCGCGCCCGAAGCGTCGGAGGCCGTGAGCTGGAAGGACGCGGCGCGCACGCGGTCGGAGTCGATCGAGAAGCGGCTGGCCGGCAGTGGCGCGTGTCCCAGCGGCATGGCAAGGTCCTGGCACACCAGGCACCACTCGGGTGAGGACACCGGACCCATCAGCACCTCGCCCTTGAGCACGTCCAGGCCGAGCGTGGCGTCGAACTCCAGGTCCATCTGGTTGCTCACGGCGGCGCGGATCCAGTAGCTGGGGTTGACGCGCACGCGGTCGCCTTCGTTGAGCAGCGCAAACTCGGGCAGCGAGTCGAGCTGCCCGCTCCAGTGGATGATCTCGCTGACCACGCCGTCCGGCGAACGCATGCGCACGGCCTGGCTGAAGTCCAGGTCCACCATCAGGGACGGCGTGAGCGTCAGGTCCTGCGCCATGTCCAACGTGGGCCCGAGCTTGATGTCGACGCCGTCGAGCCGGTAGGTGAAAGGCTTCTTGTCGAACACCACGCCGCCTGCAAAGCGCCCGCCGGCCATCACGGCGCCGAAGATGCCGTCGAGGTCGGCGTCCAGGCGGATGACGTTGTCAAAGCGGCCTGAAGCCACGAGGCTGCCGCCGGAGCGGCCACCGGCGCTGTTCAGGTCGGGATAGTCCAGGTCCAGCACGCCGAGGTTGATCGACGCGCCCTGCAGGCGCGGCTGCCCGGGCAGCGAAATCTGCACCTTCGGCGCCTGGTAGTCGGCAAACACGCGCATGCGCGTGATGTCGAAGGCGGCCGCATCCAGCCCCATCAGCGAGAGCTTGTCGGGCACCTTGGCCGTATTGAGCTCGATCAGCTTGAACGAGCCGGTGTCGATGTCGGTGACCGTGCCGCCGTCGGTGGCGCAGCCCAGTCCGAAGGCGCAGATCTGGTTCGTGGCGCTGTTGTTGATGGCGAAGTCGGCCGAGATGACGCCGGTGAGCTTGGGGAAGGCGCCGCTCATCGTGCCGGCCTCGAAGGACTGGCTGCCGCCCAGGCGGAAGAACTCCTTGGCATTCACCGTGTCCGGAACCGCGAAACTGCTCTTGAAGCGCAGGTCCGCGTCCAGCGTGCCGCCGTTGAGGCCGAAGTTGCCGCTGACGCCGACGCGGCCGCTGGAGCCCAGCGTCGAGGCCACACCGGTGCGCGTGTCGCCATAGACCGGCGGCACGTAGGGCGAGTAGACGGCGGGGACGGCTGGCGAGTAGACCGCCGGCACGGCGGGCGTGAGCACGGTGGAAGTCGTGATCGTGCAGCCGCATCCCGACGAGGACCAGTAGCCGTTGCCCCAGGTTGCGGGATCCCAGGTTGCCGTCGAGACCCAGAAGTCGACCCTCGGTTCCCAGTAGCTGACATAGGTGGCCGGGATCGCCGGGGTTACCTGCACGGCGGGCACTGCCGGGGTGATCAGCACCGAAGGCACTTCCGGCGTGATGATCTCGCGCGCGCCGCCCGTGATGCCGCCCAGCGTGGCGCTGCTGTTCCAGCGGGTCGATGCGGAGATGGTGGCCGGCGCGATGCCGCTGCCCGTGCCCCAGATGCTCTGGTTGCGGAAGCTGAAGTTCAGCGCGCCCGGGTCGTAGACCGGGCCGGCGTGGGCGGCGCCCAGGCCCAGGGCCGGGGCCAGCAGCAGTGCCAAGGTGGCAGCGCGGGTTCTTTCGATGGCGGTGGGGTTCATGACGGCGTTCCTTTGGGGGTGGGCGGGGGTGCGGCAAGGCGACCGATCCATGTGACCGGCAAGTCGCCTCCAACCCGATAAGGGCGTTTGATGCAGTCCACCCGCCACGACCCCCCGATCTGCGGGGGGCGCCGTCAACAGTCAGCGCGCGCCAGGACGCTGCAACTGTCCCTGCAACAGCACGTACCGGTCGGCACGCGGCTTGTCCGCGAACGGCAGGGCCGGCGCCAGCGCGGCCAGCAGCGCGGCGGCTTCGGTGGGCTGCCGGGCGCGCAGATGCCACTCGGCCAGGTTCAGCCGGGCGTCGGCCGTTTCCTTGGCGGTGTCGTTGCGGTGGGTGCTTGCCAGGTTCAACGCTTCCTGCAGGTTGGCACGGGCCTCGTCCATGCGGCCCTCCCCCATCTGCGCGCGGCCCAGCCAGCCCACGCCCGAGAGGTAGGCGTCCTGCTTGGGCGAGAGGTGCCGGCGCAGATGGGCCATGGCCTCGGTGAAGCTGGCGCTGGCCGCCGGGTAGTCGGCCGAGCGGAACTGCAGCTGGCCCAGGCTGAGCAGGCTGAGGTGGTAGTTGACGCTGTTGCGGCCACCCGTCTTGTCGAGCGTGGCCAGGACTTCGCGCGCCAATGGCAGCGCTTCGGCGATGCGGTCCTGGCCGGCGATGGCCTGCGAAAGCCAATCGATGGCGCGGGCCGTGCGCAGGTTTTCGCGGCCGTGCAGCCGGGTGCGCGTCTCGACGCACAGTCGCAGCAGCGCCTCGGCCTCGGAGAACTTGCGTCGCGTGTTCAGTACGAAGCCGGTGTCTTCTCGCACCTTGACCGTCAGCGGATGCTCGTCACCGTTGATCTTGACGCGGATGGCCAGGGCGCGCCGGATCGTGGACTCGGCTTGTTCCAGGTCACCGCTCATGAAGTGGTGCACCGAGACATTGGCCAGGGCGTAGGCCGTGGGGTGGCTCGCCGGGTCG
Organism: Rubrivivax sp.; assembly: GCA_031427055.1. Lineage (GTDB taxonomy): Bacteria > Pseudomonadota > Gammaproteobacteria > Burkholderiales > Burkholderiaceae_C > Rubrivivax. The sequence continues at coordinate 10,669 of JANPMR010000037.1, read as the reverse complement.
GCCCGCTCCAGCACGGCCAGGCCGCTCAGCATCATCGGCCCGCCGACCGTGCGATTGCCGGTGACCGAGAGCATCTGGCCGGCCTGGCTGAGGGACTGGCCGACCTCTCTCGAATCCGCAGGCAGCAACTTCTCGCGGATCGCCAGCGCCTCCTGTGCCGGCGCCACGGCGAGCAGGGCATTGCTGCTGATGTAGCGCACGTCGGCCAGCTGGAACAGCATCTTGGCCAGCTCCAGCGGCCGGCCCTGCTCGCGCTCGATCTCGATGGCGCGCTCGAACAGGCTCACGGCCCTGGCCTGCGCGCCCATGTTCTTCTGCACCACGCCCAGCGTGTTGTAGAGCTCGGCCTGCACGGCCGGGCGGCGGGCCAGCTCGGTGCCGAGCCGGGCCTCGGCCTGGGCGAGCAGGGTGGACGCCGGGATGTCGCCCGACGCGGCGTTGGGGTCGCTGCTGTTGAACACCGAGATCATGAAGTCGCTGACCTGGCGCGACGCGGCCTCGGCATCCGTGGCCTTGTTGCGCTCGTCCACGGCCCGCGCTTCGGCGCCGCGGGCACGGTTGCGCTCTTGCAGCGCCACGCTGCGCTGCTGGTCGGCGCTGCGCTCGGCGGCGCTGGCATTGTCGCGCTCGGCAGCGGCACGGTCGCGGTCGAGCACGGCGTCGGCGCGCGCCTGCCGGGCCAGGTCGCGGTCGGCCAGCGCGCGGCGCTCGGCGGCCTGGGCTTCAGACTGGGCCTGGCGGGCCTGGGCCTCGGCGTCGGTGGCACGGTCGCGTTCACTCATTACCCGCACAGTGAACAGGGCACTGAGCACCACGCCCGCAGAGCCGGCCAACACCCAGGGCCAGCGCCGGCGCACCAACTTCTGCAGGCGGTAGGCCGGCGTGGCCGGGTGCGCGGCCAGCGGCAGGTGCTGGCGGAAGCGCCGCAGGTCGGCCAGCAGCGCCTGCACGGTGAGGTAGCGCTGCTCGGGGTCGGCCGCGCTGGCGCGTTCGGTGATGGCGCGCCACTCGTCGGCCCGCGGTGCGGGGGGCTGCACCAAGGCCAGCAGCTCGGCCAGCAGGCGGCCCAGGCTGTAGATGTCGCTGGCCGGCCCGGCCGGCTTGCCGGCCAGCTGTTCTGGGCTGGCGTAGCGCGGCGTCAGCGCCTGGCTGCCGGCTTCATCCTGGCCCGGCAACTGGGCGATGCCGAAGTCCAGCAGCATGGCCCGGCCGTCGGCACCCACCAGCACGTTGGCGGGCTTGATGTCGCAGTGGACGACGAGCTGCCGGTGCGCGTAGCCCACCGCCTCGCACACGCCTTCGAACAGCGACAGCACCTCGGCCAGCTTCAGTGCACCTTCCTTGACGAAGACATCGATGGGCTGGCCATCGACGAAGTCCATCACCAGGTAGGGCCGGCCGCGCGGCGTGGTGCCGCCGTCGATCAGCCGGGCGATGTGCGGGTGCTGCAGGCTGGCCAATATCTGCCGTTCACGCGCCAGCAGCGCCAGGGATGCCTCGCTGCCCCAGCCGCGCAGCAGCTTGATGGCCGCGCGCTGCTGGTAGTGGCCGTCGCTGCGCTGCGCCTCGAAGACCTGGCCCATGCCGCCGTGGCCCAGCTCGGCCACCAGCGTCCAGGCGCCCAGCCGGTCGCCGGCCTGAAGTTCGGGCCTGCCAGCGCTGTTGAGCATGCCCACCACCGGCTTGGAGAAGTGGGTGGTGTTGCCGGATTCGTCCGCCAGCATGGCCAGCACGCGCTCGCGCAGTTCCGGGCGGGTGTTCAGCTCGTCCATCCGCGCCTTTCGCGCGGCGTCGGGCAGGTCGGAGAGTTCGTCAAACAGCGCCCGCAGCGCGGCAAAGTCGGTGTCGGGCGGGGTCGACACGGGTTCAGGCTTCCAGATCGCGGCCCAGCCGCTCCTTGAGCCAGGCGCGCGCAAAGCGCAGGTCGCGCTCGACGGTGCGCAGCCCCACGCCCAGCACCTCGGCGATCTCGGCGTTCTGCAGGCCCGCGAAGTAGGTGAGCTGCAGCACCTGCGCCATGCGCTCGTCGTGGGCGGCAAGCTGGTCCAGCAGCGCGTCCAGCGTCAGCAGATCGGCGGCCATGGACTCTTCGCCCAGTTCCGCCGCGCTCAGCGTGAGCTGCACGCGCTGGCCGCCGCGCTTGTCGGCCACCCGCGCCCGCGCGTGTTCGCGCAGCACGCTGCGCATGGTCAGCGACACCGTGGCAAAGAAATGGGCACGGTTCTGCCAATCGGTGGGCGAAGTCATCAAGCGCAGGATGGCCTCGTTGACCAGGTCACCCGTGCCCAGCGAGACGTCCCAGCCGTAGAGCCGCGACTTGGCCATGCGCATGAAGTCGGCATGCACGGCCTCGACGATGCGCTCGAAGGCCTGTGCGTTGCCAGCCTTCCATTGGTGCAGCAGCACGGTCATCGCCGACGTGGTGCTGCCAGCGGTCGGTTCGGGGGGAAGGGGCGTTGCGCGCATTGGTCGGTGCAGATTCTGGCAGTACCGGCGGCCCCGGGAGGAGTGGCCTTCGGTACGACGTGGCCAAGTCGCAGTGCGAGCCGCCGGAACGGGTCGTCGGCGACGACGACGGTCGCGTGCAGCCTGGTCGGCCGCCCACCGTTGTCGCGACCTAGGTTGCCGCCCCGAACAGCATCTGCCCCACCGCGCGCGGGTCGTTTTCGGCGCGCACGGCGTCGAAGGCCGCCTGCGCCTGCGGGTGCCGCCGCCGCAGCAGGTTGAGCCACTGCTTGAGCCGCCCGGCGCGATGCCGGGGCACGACGTGGCCGGCGATGCGCTGCCAGAAGTGCGCCAGCAGCGGCAGCAGTTCATCCCAGTCCGGTGTCGCCAGGCCGCGTACGGCCAGCGCCAGGCCCGGGTCGGCCACGATGCCGCGGCCCAGCATGATGGCGTCGCAGCCGCTCTGCGCCAGGCAGCGGTGGGCATCGTCCACCGTCCAGACCTCGCCGTTGGCGACCACCGGAATCGCCACCGCAGCGCGGATCTCGGCGATGCGCTCCCAGTAGGCCGGCGGCCGGTAGCCGTGCGCCTTGGTGCGCGCATGCACCACCACTTCGTCGGCACCGGCATCGGCGATGGCGTGCGCGCAGTCGAGCATGCGGTCCTCGTCCTGGTTGCCCAGGCGCATCTTGGCCGACACCACCAGCCCCGCCGGCACGGTGCGCCGCACTTCGGCCACGATGCGGTGCACGAGATCGGGATCGTCGAGCAGCGTCGCACCGCCGCCGTGGCGGTTGACGATGGCCGCCGGGCAGCCGAAGTTGAGGTCCACGCCGGTCGGCCCCAGCGAGGCCAGCCGCGCCGCGTTGTCGGCCAGGCAGGCCGGGTCGCTGCCCAGCAGTTGGCCGCGCACCGGTATGCCGGCGGCGGTGCGGCCGCCGTTGAGCAGCTCGGGCACGATGCGCGTGAACACACGCTCGGGCAGCAACTGGTCGGTGATGCGGATGAACTCCGACACGCAGCCATCCACGCCACCCACGCGCGTGAGCACGTCGCGCAGGCTGTGGTCGAGCAGGCCTTCCATGGGCGCGAGCAGGATGCGCATGCGCGATTGTCGCCGCCGCCGTCACGGTCAAAGTGCCGACACGACGCAGTTCCGACCGGAGTTCTTGGCCTTGTAGAGCGCTGCATCGGCCCGCTGTATCAAGCTGGCCAGGTCGGCATCGTGGTCGGTCAGCACGGCCACGCCAAAGCTGGCCGTGCAAGTGATGGTGGATCCGTCAGGCAGCGCGACCTTCAGCGCTTCAATGCCTGCCCGCACGCGCTCTGCCGCGGCAAGCGCGGAGTCCTGGTCTGCGTGCACGATCAGCATGGTGAACTCCTCACCGCCGACACGCGCCACGGGCAAGTCCGACGCACGCCTGGTGTCAAGCAGAAAACCCGCCAGCGCACGCAGCACCGCATCGCCCGCTTCGTGTCCGAAGGAGTCGTTGATGCGCTTGAAGTGGTCGATGTCGAAGGCAATCGCGGCCAGGTCTTCGCGGTGGCGGCGCACGCGCGAAAACTCCTGCTCGCCACGCAACTCGAACATGCGTCGGTTGGGCAGCCCGGTCAGGGCGTCGGTATGGGCCATTTGCTCCATTTGCGCACGCGCCGCCTCCAGGTCGCGGTGTGCCGTGGCCATGCCCTCGACCGCGCCACTGAGGACCTGCAGCTCCCGAATCAACACGCTGCGGGTTTGCAACTCGCCGCCGGAGCGCGCCTGACGGATATCGCGCGCCAGGCGAAGTACCGGGAGCGTGAATGCGAAGTAGACGAAGACCACGATCACCGTCGAGACCAGCGCGATGGCTGCACTCGACAGGTAGACGGCCCTTTGCGCCCGATGCGCTGTCTCGATGATGCTGTCGGCTTCGTTTGATGCCGACACGGAGACCTCGGCACCGATCTTTTCCGAGGCTTCAAACAGCGCTGACTGGACCGGCCCCCAGCGTTGCACCGCGCGGTCCCTGGCGCCCGCGGTTTTCGCCCCGAGGTCGGCCAGGCTCTGATCCAGCACGGCAAATCCGTCCCCGATGAGCTTGCGCATCGGGCCGTCACCCTGCAACACGCCGTCATCCAGCAGGCTGTGCAAGCGCTGGCGCAGGACGGCCCGCTGCGCAGGATCGTCGATGTACAGGATGGACTCACCGTCGCGGGCAAGCCGCTCAAGCCCGCGGATGATTCGGGTGGACTCGAACACCAGCGGCACCGCGACGTCGAAGATGCGCTGCGCCTTGGCTTCAATCTCCGCCTGTTGGCGACTCATCGCGACAAGCGCGAGCGCCAGCACCAGCGCCATGACGACCGCACCGATCAATGTAATCAGTGCGAGTCCTATGCCAGACTTTTGCGGGCGAGGCGGCAGCATCGGGCTTTGACTATAGCGAACACGACTTGTCGCGGGCAACACTCACGGTGTCAAGTCCCTGTCCCGCCTGTGCGCACAGCACGGGATCGCAAGCCGGCGCCGACTTGACGCCTCGCGGCAGGCGACCGACCTTCAGGTGATGCGGTACAGGTCCAGCACCACGCTGCGCGCCCTGCGTTCGCCCACGGCGAGCGCCATCGTGCGGTTGAGGTGCTGCCAGGCTGGCGCGCCGGTGGTGAAGCGCACCAGGGTGCGAAAGAAGTAGGCCGAGCCCGGCACCGCTTCGCCGCGGGCGAGTTGCGCCATCACGTCGTCCGGGCCGTGGCGCAGGCCGTCGCTCTGCACCTCGACGAGCGCGCCGTCGTCGGTGCGGATCACATAGTGCGCGGCGATCTGCAGCACGCCGTCGTCGCGGCGCAGTTGCCAGTCGACGCCGCCGGGGACGATGCGGCCCTTGAGCTCCGGGCCCGTGACCGTGCCGGCGCCCAGCGGCACGTAGCGACGTTCTCCTGTGGGTGCCGGCCCCAGCGAGATGAGCGCACTGACGCGGATGCGGATGCGGGCCATCGGCAGCAGGGCAGGGGCGGGCGGCAGGTGGGCAGTCATGGCGGGTGCAGATGCAGGCTTGGCGATGATGCCCGAGTGCGTCCGGCCCTCGGCCAGGGTCGGGCCGGGTGCCAGAATGCGCCGCATGCCCGCCCGCCACCGCGCCCTCGTCCCCTGGTTGCTGGCCTGGCTGCTGGCGTCGGCGCTGACGGCCACGGCGCTGGCGGTGTGGCGCATCGAGCAGTTGCGCGCCGCCTTCGACACCGATGCGCGCATCGCGCACCGCCTGCTCAGCCAGCGCGCGGCGCAGCACGACGCCATCCTGGCCACCCTGGCCCTGCTGCAGCCCGACGCGGCCCGCGACAGCGACTCGCCGGTGCGGCGGCTGCCGGCGCTGGTCCCGCAGGTGCTGACGGTGCTGCAACGCGAGCGCGGCCAGGCATGGCCGCAGCCCGATCTTCAAGCGGCTGAAACGCGTTCGCGCACCGAGCGCCATGCCGTGCTGGCGCGCGTGGCGCTGGCCGATGCGCGCGCCACGCTGCTGCTGGCAGCCGAGCCCTCGAGCTTCGCGCTCGAGCTCGACCTGAAGCGGCCGGTGGCGAGCGCCGAGTGGCCGTTTGCGGCCGACAGCGCGGTTCGCGTCGTGCTGTCAGCGGGCGCGCAGTCATTGGCGCTGCTGCCCGGCGAGATCGGCCGTGCCGGCGGCTGGCGCTTCGAGGCGCGAAAGACGCTCTCGTCCGACAGCCAGCCGCTGGAGCTGGCGTTCGAGCGCCGTGTCGGCTGGCCCGAGCTGCCCTGGCTGCGCATGGCGCTGGCGGCGCTGCTGGCGGCGGCGTTGCTGGCGGGGTTGCGGGCCGCGATGGCGCAGCGCGTGGCACGTCGGCGCGCCGAAGAGCTGCTGCGTCTGGGCCAGGTGGCGCGGCTCAACACCCTGGGCGAACTGGCCGCCGGCATGGCACACGAACTCAATCAGCCGCTCACCGCTGTGTTGGCCGGCACGCAGGCCGCGGCGCGCATGTTGGCCGACGATCCACCGGACATCGCCTTGTCGCGCCAGGCCATGGACCACGCCGCCGCCCAGGCCCGTCGCGCCAGCGATGTGCTGACGCGGCTGCGGCGCACGGTAGAGCGCCCTGGCAGTGCCGCGGCACTGCAGCCGCTGGACCTGGCGGGCGCGGCGCGCGAGGCACTGGATCTGCTGGCGCCCGAGTGCAGCCGGCGTGGCGTCAGCGTGCGCGTCGACGCGCCCGCCGCTGCAGTGACCGTGCTGGCCGACGCCGTGGCGCTGCAGCAGATCGTGCACAACCTGGTCATGAACGCGCTGCAGGCCCTGGACCAGATCAGCGACAGCCGGCGCGAGCTGGTGCTCTCGGTCACGACGGCCGCAGACGGCCGTGCCGAGCTGGCCGTGCGCGACAGCGGGCCGGGCATCCCGCTCGACGCGCTGCCGCGCCTCTTCGAGCCCTTCTACAGCACGCGCAGCGGCGGCCTGGGTCTGGGCCTGAGCCTGTGTGAGACCTTGGCGCTCGGCCTGGGCGGCAGCCTGCGGGTGGCCAACGTGGCGCCGCGCGGTGCGCAGTTCACGCTCAGCCTGCCGCTGGCACGGCAAGCCGCTTGAGCGCGCCGCAGTCACCGCTGATTCACCTTGTCGACGACGACGCGGCGGTGCGCCACAGCCTGTCGCTGCTCATCGGCACCGTGGGCCTGCGTGTGCACGAGTGGGCCGCACCGCAGGCCTTTCTCGACGGCTTTGACCGCCAGGGCATCGGCGCCATCGTGCTCGACGTGCGCATGCCCGGCGTCAGCGGCCTGACCGTGCTGGACCGGCTGGTGGCCGCAGGTGTGGACCAGCCGGTGATCATGCTCACCGGCCATGGCACGGTCGAGATGTGCCGGCGTGCCTTCAAGGCCGGCGCGGCCGAGTTCCTGGAAAAACCCGTGCACGACGAGCAGTTGCTCGAGGCGCTGCAAAACGCCGTGCGCGCCCATGTGCGTTCGCGGCAGCGCCTGGCCGCAGACCGCGGCGCACGCGAGCGCCACGGGCGGCTGTCCGAGCGCGAGCGCGAGGTGCTGGGGTTCATCGTCGAAGGCTTGACCAACAAGGAGATCGGCCGCGCGCTGGGCCTTTCGCCGCGCACGGTGGAGAGCCACCGCGCCAGCCTCTTCGCCAAGCTGGAGGCCGAGTCACTGGCGCAGCTGATCCGGCGCTACGCTGCGCTGGTGGATGGGGCGCAAGGCGGGGACGGGGCGGCGCCGACTCCGTAGCACTACGGAGCTTGCGGCGTAGCGGCCCGAATGGGCGCGGCTGCGGCGGCTGCCTACAGTGCGGTCACGGTCGAGTCGCGACCGAAACACCCCACGGAGAACCCATGCGCCACACGATCCTGCTCGCCGCTGCCCTGATCCTCGCCGCCCCCTTGGCCCAGGCCCAGGCCGTGCGCACCGAGCGCAACATGTCGCTCGAACTCGCCAACCAGATTGCCACCGCCACGATGGCCACCTGCACGGCCAACGGCTACAACGTCACGGTCGCTGTGGTCGACCGCGCCGGCACGCTGCGCGCCCTGCAGCGCGCCGACAACGCCGGGCCGCACACCGTGGGCACGGCACAAGGCAAGGCCTTCACCTCGGCCTCGGCCAAGAACACCACGGCGGCCATGCTTGAGAACGTGCAGAAGAACCCCGCCGCGCAGACACTGGTCAACATCCCGGGCTTCCTGATCCTGGGCGGCGGCGTGCCCGTCAAGGTGGGCAACGAGGTCATCGGCGCCGTCGGCGTCGGTGGCGCGCCCGGCAGCCACCTGGACGAGCAGTGCGCCAACGCCGGCATCGACAAGGTCAAGGACTTGCTGAAGTGATGCGCCTGCCGCTTGCGGTCGTGTGGGCGGCGGCGATGGCCGCCACCCTGGCGCTGCCGGCGAGCGCGCAGACGCCGCCCACGGCGGCGCAGACAGCCGCGTACACGGGGCTGCACGCGGCGGCGCAGCGCGGCGACATGGCGCTGCTGCACAAGAAGCTGACCGCGGGGGCCGACATCAACGCCCGCGACGAGCATGGCCGCACGCCGCTGCACGTGGCCGCGTTCGCGCGCCAGCGCGAGGTGATCCGTGCACTGGCCGCCGCCGGTGCGCCGCTGGGCCTGCTGGAGAACGACCGCTACGACGCGGTCACCATCGCCGCCGTGGCCGACGACGAGGAGACCCTGCGCGTGCTGCTGGCCGCCGGGGCCAGCGCCAAGCTGGTCACCAGCCGCTACGACGGCACGGCGCTCATCGCCGCGGCGCACCTGGGCCACGATGGCGTGGTGCGTCAGCTCATCAGGGCCGGCGCGCCGCTGGATCATGTCAACAACCTGCATTGGACGGCGGTGATCGAGGCCGTCGTGCTGGGCGACGGCGGCCGGCGTCACCAGGCGACGCTGAAGGCGCTGCTTGATGCCGGCGCCAGCACCGTGTTGGCCGATCGCGAGGGCCGCACGCCGCTGGTGCTGGCCCGTGCCCGTGGCTACGGCGAGATGGTGCGACTGATCGAGCAGGCCGGCACGCGGCGGTGAGGCGAAGGCGTCTGGACTTGCTCGACTGAATGCCCGGCTTGTGAGGCCTTCGGCGGCTGGCTATCATTCGCCGACCCAACGGTCGAAGAATGGCGCGCACGTCGCCGGAGAGCCCCACATGCCCGACGCCATGATCCTGGTTGCCACCGACGGCGCCACCCGCACCCTCACGCTCAACCGCCCCGCGGCCTTGAACAGCTTTACCGCTGCGATGCACCGCGAATTGCTCGCCGCGCTCGACGCCGCCGCCACCGACGTGGCGGTGCGCGCCGTGGTCATCACCGGCGCCGGCCGCGGCTTCTGCGCCGGGCAGGATCTGTCCGACCCAGAGATGACGGGCGAGGTCGACGTCGGCGCGGTCATCGAGCGCTACTACCGGCCGCTGGCCACGCGCGTGCGCAGCATGCCGGTGCCGGTGATCGCCGCCGTCAACGGCGTGGCCGCCGGTGCCGGCGCCAACTTTGCGCTGTGCTGCGATTTCGTCGTCGCCACGCGCAGCGCCAGCTTCATCCAGGCCTTCAGCAAGATCGGCCTCGTGCCCGACTGCGGCGGCACCTGGCTGCTGCCGCGCCTGGTGGGCCGGGCGCGCGCACTCGGTCTGGCCATGACCGGCGACAAGCTGCCGGCAGAGGAGGCCGAGCGCATGGGCCTGATCTGGAAGTGCGTGGACGACGCCGCCTTTGCAGGTGCCGTGGCCGCGCTGGCGGGCAAGCTGGCGGCCATGCCCAGCCGCGCATTGGCCGAGACGCGCCGCGTCATCGACGCCAGCGCGCCGATGGACTTTGCCGACGCCATCACGCTCGAGGCCAATACGCAGCGTGAACTGGGTCGCGCGCCGGACTTCGCCGAAGGCGTGGCCGCGTTCTTCGCCAAGCGGCCCGCGGTGTTCAAGGATCGCTGAGCGTGAAGCGCCATCCCACCCCTCAGGAAGTGGCCGAGGCCACCCGCGACGCCATGTGGCAAGGGGACCGCGCGTCGCGCCTGCTGGGCATGCAGGTGCTGGCCGTCGGCCCCGGCAGCGCCACGCTGGCCATGGTGGTGCGCGACGACATGCTCAACGGCCACGACATCTGTCACGGCGGCCTCGTCACGACCCTGGCCGACAGCGCCTTTGCCTATGCCTGCAACAGCTACAACGAGATCACGGTGGCTGCCGGCTTTGACGTCAATCTGATGGCGTCGGCGCAACACGGCGACGTCCTGACCGCCAGCGCCAAGGAGATCGCGCGCTCGGGCAGAACCGGCGTCTACGACGTCACCGTCGTCAACCAGCGTGCCGAACCCGTGGCTGCGTTTCGCGGCCGCTCGTACACGATGAAGGGCAAGCCCATGATCGAAGGCCTGCCCGTGGGCAAGCACAAGGAACCCCGATGACGGTGAAGTTCCCCGCCCCTGGCGACCTGGAGCCCATCGAGACGGCCAGCCGCGACGAACTGCAGGCGCTGCAGTTGCAGCGCCTGCGCGCGTCGCTGCAGCATGCCTACGAGCACGTGGCGCACTACCGCCAGGCCTTCGATGCCATGGGTGTGCATCCGTCGGATTGCCGCACGCTGGCCGATCTGGCGAAGTTTCCGTTCACCGTCAAGGCCGACCTGCGCGCGCACTATCCGTTTGGCATGTTTGCCGTGCCGCGCGAGAAGGTGGTGCGCATCCATGCGTCGTCGGGCACCACCGGCAAGCCCACCGTGGTGGGCTACACGCAGGGCGACATCGAC
>JANPMR010000036.1:0-12756 GCA_031427055.1 Rubrivivax sp. | reverse complement strand
CCGAAATGCGGCGCACGCGCGCCAAGCTGCAGATGGTGTTTCAGGATCCCTACGGCTCGCTCGACCCACGGCGCACGGTGCTGCAGACGGTGGCTGAGCCGCTGGCCGTGCTGCACGGCGCTGGCCGTGCCGAGCAGCGCGAGCGCGCCGGCGAGGCGCTCGACGCCGTGGGCCTGCGCGCGGCCGATCTGGCGCGCTACCCGCACGAGTTTTCGGGCGGCCAGCGCCAGCGCATCGCCATCGCCCGCGCGCTCATCACGCGGCCCGAACTGATCGTGGCCGACGAGCCCGTGAGCGCGCTCGACGTCAGCGTGCAGGCCCAGGTGCTCAACCTGATGCAGGACCTGCAAGACCGCCTGGGCGTGACCTACCTCTTCATCAGCCACGACCTGGCGGTGGTGGACCTGGTGTGCGACGAGCTCATCGTCATGCACCAGGGCGTGATCGTCGAGCACGGCACGCCCGAGCGGCTTTTTGCCGATCCGCAGCATCCGTACACGCAACGCCTGCTGGCCGCTGTGCCGGGCAGCGGAGCGCGCAAGCCGGCCTGAGCTTGGCGCAGAATGCCACCCCAACAACGACCCAGGAGACCTTCGATGACCGTGACCCGCCGCACCCTCAACGCGCTGCTTGTCGGCGCCCCGCTGGCCGCCGCCCTGCCCGCTGCGTTGGCGCAGTCGCGCAAGGACAGCGTCGTGCTGGCCATGGTGCTCGAGCCCACCGGGCTGGACCCCACCGTGGCGCCGGCCGCGGCCATCGGCGAGATCGTTCACTACAACATCCTCGAGGGCCTGACCAAGATCACGATGGATGGCGCCGTGCTGCCGCTGCTGGCCGAGACATGGCGTCACACACCCGACGGCAAGACCTACACCTTCGAGCTCAAGAAGGGCATCAAATTCTCTGACGGCAAGCCCTTCGACGCCGACGCGGTGAAGTTCAGCTTCGACCGCGCGCGCGCACCGGGCAGTACCAACAAGGCCAAGAAGGCGGTGTGGGACAACGTCTCCAGCGTGGTGGCGCACGACGCAAACACGGTGTTCCTGGTGCTCAACAACGCCGACGCCACCTTGCCCTTCCGCCTGGGCGAGAACACCGCCGTCATCCTGCACCCGGACAGCGCCGCCGGCGCGGCCGCCAAGCCCATCGGCACTGGCGCCTACACGCTCGAGAGCTGGAACAAGGGTTCGGCCGTGACGCTGGTCAAGTCGGCCACCTACCGCGACGCGGCCAAGGTCGCGATCAAGAAGGTCACGTTCCGCTTCATCAACGACCCCGCGGCGCAGGTGGCAGCGCTGCTGGCGGGCGACATCGACGGCATGCCGCGCTTTGGCGCCCTGCCCTCGCTCAAGCAGTTCCAGGGCGACAAGCGCTTCACGGTGGAGATCGGCACCACCGCCGGCAAGGGCATCATGTCGATCAACAACAAGAAGAAGCCCTTCGACGACGTGCGCGTGCGCCGCGCGCTGTCGCACGCCATCGACCGCAAGGCCTTCATCGACGGCGCGCAAGAAGGCCTGGGCACGCCCATCGGCAGCCATTTCGCGCCCGGCAACATCGGCTACGTCGACCTCACCCAGCGATACCCCTACGACCCCGAGAAGGCCAAGGCGCTGCTGCGCGAGGCTGGCGTCACGACACCGCTGAACGTGACCCTGACGCTGCCGCCGCCGGCCTACGCGCGCAAGGGCGGCGAGATCCTGGCCGCGCAACTGGCCAAGGTGGGTGTCATCGCCAAGATCGAGAACGTCGAGTGGGCGCAGTGGCTGGGCGGCGCCTTCAAGGGCAATTTCGACCTCACCGTCATCAACCACGCCGAGCCGCAGGACTACGCCACCGTCTACGCCGACCCCAATTACTACATCGGCTACGACAGCGCCAAGTTCCGCGGCCTGGTGGCCACGCTGGCAGCCGTCTCCGACCCGAAGGAGAAGGCGCGACTCTGGGGCGACCTGCAGCGCCAGCTGGCCGAGGACGCGGTCAACGTCTTCATCTGGAATCCGGCCCAGGTGGCGGTGTTCAAGGCTGGGCTGAAGGGCTTGTGGAACAGCAGCCCGATCTTCGCCAACGACATGGCGGCCGTGAGCTGGGCCGGCAAGGCTTGAGCCGCGCGTGATCACCCCATGAGCAAGGCCACCATCGAGCGCCTGTACGCCGCCTTCGCGCGCCTGGACGGCGCCGCGATGCAGGCCTGCTACGCCGCGGACGCGCAGTTCGACGATGAGGTCTTCTCGCTGCGCGGCGCGCAACAGATTGGCGGCATGTGGCGCATGTTGTGCGACGCGACCCAGGCCAAGGGCCTGGCGCACTGGAAGATCGAGACGCGCGACATCACCGATCACAGTGCCCACTGGGACGCGCACTACCTCTTCAGCGCCACCGGCCGACTGGTGCTCAACCGCATCGATGCCACGTTTGAATTCGATGGCTCGGGCCTGATCACCCGCCAGCGCGACCGCTTCGACTTCTGGCGCTGGTCGCGCCAGGCGCTGGGCGCGCCGGGGCTGCTGCTGGGCTGGACGCCCTTCCTGCGCGCCAAGGTGCGCGGCACGGCAGCCGCCAAGCTGCGCAAGTACCTTGGCAAACCCGTGGCGCGCGCCTGATGGCGGCGCTGCACGAGCTCGGCGCGGCCGAGATGCGTGCAGCCTTCGCGGCCGGCACGCTGTCGCCGGTGGAGGTCGCGCGCGACGTCATCGCGCACGTGCAGCGCTGCGAGCCACAGTTGCACGCCACCTACGCTTTCGACCCCGACGCGGCGCTGACGATGGCGCGCGCGTCAGAGCAGCGCTGGCGCGCCGGCCAGCCGGCCAGCGCCATCGACGGCGTGCCGGTCACGATCAAGGAAAACATCGCCACCCGTGGCGTGCCGGTGCCTTTGGGCACCGCCGCCACCGTGCTGACGCCGGCGCTTGAGGACGCCCCGCCCGCGGCGCGCCTGCGCGAGGCCGGCGCGGTGTTCATCGCCAAGACCACGATGCCCGACTACGGCATGTTGTCCTCGGGGCTGTCGAGCTTTCATGCGCTCACGCGCAACCCCTGGGACCTGCGCAAGAACCCCGGCGGCAGCAGTGCCGGCGCCGGGGCCGCGGCGGCCGCCGGCTACGGGCCGCTGCACATCGGCACCGACATCGGCGGCTCGATCCGCCTGCCCGCCGCCTGGTGCGGCGTGTTCGGCCTCAAGCCCAGCGCCGGCCGCGTGCCCATCAAGCCGCCCTTCCTGGGCCGCGTGGCCGGGCCGATGACGCGCACCGTGACCGACGCGGCGCTCATGATGGCCACGCTGAGCCGCCCCGACTGGCGCGACACCACCAGCCTGCCGCCACAGCTGATCGATTGGACCGATCTCGACATCGATCTGCGCGGCCTGCGCCTGGGCCTGCTGATGAACGCGGGCTGGGGCCTGCCGCTGGACGCCGAGATTGCCACCGCCGTGCAAGCCGCGGCGCGCGCCTTCGAAGCCGCTGGCGTCATCGTCGAGCCGCTGGCGCCCTTCAGCACGCGCGAGATGGCCGACGGCATCAACCTGTTCTGGCGCACGCGTTCGTGGCTGGACATCTCTGCGCTGCCGGCCGAACAGCGTGCGCGCGTGCTGCCCTTCATTCGCGACTGGGTGGCTGCGGCCCAGGGCTTCAGCGCGACGCAACTCTTCCACGGCTACAGCCAGTTCGCGGCCCTGCGCGACGCCGCCGTTGCGGCCTGCCAGCCCTTCGACTTCGTCCTCTCGCCGGTGGCCCCGGTGCTTGCCTTCGCCGCCGAGTGGGCGATGCCCACCAACGACCCGCTGCGCGCGATGGAGCACATCGCCTACACGCTGCCCTACAACATGAGCGAGCAGCCGGCGGCCAGCATCGATTGCGGCCACACCGCGGGCGGCCTGCCCATCGGGCTGCAGATCATCGGCCGTCGGCATGACGACCTGGGCGTGCTGCGGCTGGCGCGGGCGTGGGAGCAGTTGCGGCCGGCGACGCGCCCCTGGCCCCGCTTCGACTGATCGGGCCGGGCCGTCGGCGCCACAGTCGCTTTCACCCACAGCCGCGTCACGCGCTACATTGCGCCCCATGTCCAACCCCGACATCCGCGGCAATCCCTGCGGCAGCGCCTCCAGCGCCGCACGCGACGCCGCCGAGTCGGCGCTGTGGCGAATGATGTCCTTCTACGACACACCGCTGGCCGACCTCGACACCGCCCGCGCGGCCGATCCGTCGTGGGCGATGCCACACCTGATGAAGGCCGGCTTCCTGCTCAGCCTGACCGAGCCGCCGCTGCTGGCCGAGGCCGCTGCCCACATCGAATGCGCACGCGCCCTGCAGCGCCACGCCACGCCGCGCGAGCGCGCGCACTTCGAGGCCGTGCAGGCGGTGGCCGACGGTCGCTGGCAGGTGGCCTGCCGCATCTGGGACGACTTGCTCGTCGAGCACCCGCGCGACGCACTGGCGCTGCAATGGGCGCACCTGTGGGATTTTTACCGCGGCGACGCGATGGGTCTGCGTCAACGCCCGGCGCGCGCGCTGCCCGAGTGGGACGAGGGCGATCCGCTGTACCCCTTCGTGCTGGCGCTGCACGCCTTTGGCCTGGAAGAGAACAACCTCTACCCGCAGGCCGAAGACGCCGGCCGCCGCGCGCTGGACGCCAACCCGCGCGTGCCCTGGGCCGTGCACGCCGTGGCGCATGTCATGGAGATGCAGGGCCGCTACGAGGCCGGCGCAAGCTGGCTGCGCCAGCACCAGGCGGCCTGGGCCGAGGGCAATGGCTTTGCCGCGCACCTGTGGTGGCACAAGGCGCTGTTCAGACTTGAGGCGATGGACCTCGCCGGCGTGCTGCGCCTGGTCGACGCGCATCTGGCGGGCGAGAAGCTGCAAGTCACGCTCGATCGCGTGGACGCGGCCTCGATGCTGTGGCGCTTGCACTTGCTGGGCGAGGACGTCACGACACGTTGCGCCGCGCTGCTGGCCGATTGGGCGCCGGCCGACGGCGACGCCGGCGACTACGCGTTCAATGACTTGCACACGGTGATGGCGATGCTGGGTGCTGGCGAGGTGCACCGCGCCGAAGCCTGGCTGGCACGCTGCGCCGAGCGCGCACTCGACCCGGCCGACGCTCGCCGCAGCAACCACCAGATGGCGCGTGAAGTGGGCCTGCCGCTGATGCGCGGCCTGCTGGCGCTGGCACGCGGCGACGCCGACGGCGCCGTCGACCTGATGGCGCCGGTGCGCTCGGTGGCGGCACGCTTCGGCGGCAGCCATGCGCAGCGCGATCTGATCGACCTGACGCTGCTGGCCGCCACGGCGCAGGGCGGCCGGCAAGCGCTGGGCCGCGCGCTGGTCAACGAGCGCATCATGGCCAAGCCGGTGACGCCGCTGACGCGACACTGGATCGAACGACTCGCTCCCACCACGGAGGTCCGTGCATGAATGCAGAAGAACAGAAACGCGAGAACCGGCTGCGATTGCTGGAAGACCACATCGGCCGCTCGCTGGCCGAGAGCGCGGCCAGTGGTGAATTGAGCACCGCGCCGAGCTACGGCAAGCCGCTGAACCTGGGCGACGGCTACGACGAGACGCCGGCCGAACTGCGCATGGGCTACAAGATTCTCAAGGACGCCGGCGTCGTGCCGCCCGAGGTGGAATTGATGCGCGAGATCGAGGCGCTGCGCCGATCTCTCGACGGCGCCGCAGACGACGAAGCGGCGCGCGGCCTGCGCCAGCAACTGGTCGAAAAGCAACAGCAGTTGTCGCTGCGACTGGAACAGCGCCGCGTGACCGGCGCGCTCTAGACCAGCGGCGGCAGCAGTTGCTCGGCCGCAAAGACGCGCTGCACGGCCGGCCGCGCCAGCATGCGCTGCAGGTAGAGGCTGATGTGCGGGTAGTCGCGCGCCGGCTTGTCGGCAAAACCACGCGTCCAGCGGCACAGCATGAAGGCAAAGGGATCGGCCGCGCTGTACTGCGTGCCCAGCAACCAGGGGCCGCCATGGGCCGCCAACTGCGAGTCGAGTTGCGCCAGGCAATCGGCCACCTTGGCCTGCGCGTGCGCGCGCACCTGCGCCGCGCCATCGGCGTTGCCCTCGTCGACCATGCGCTCGGGGTAGAAGTAGTGCATCAGGCTGGCCTGCAGCGTGTTGGTCAGCCACATCAGCCACTTGTAGAACTGCGCCCGCTCGGCACTGCCCAGCGCCGGCACCAGGCCGGCCGCCGGATGCGTGTCGGCCAGATGCAAGGCAATGGCCGCGGTCTCGTAGAGCACCAGATCGCCATCCACCAGCACCGGGATCTGCCCGTTGGGGTTGAGCTTGAGGTACGCGGGCGACTTGTGCGCGTTGTTGGCGCGGTCGACCTTGACCAGTTCAAACGGGGCGCCAATCTCGTGCAACAGCACGTGCGGCGTGAAACTGGCGTTGCCCGGAAAGTAGTGCAGCGTGATCATGCGGTCATCATCGCACGGGGCGGCAGGGCGTCCTTGCGCGATGCGCCATTCGCCATGCCTGGATCGATGCGGATCAAACGCTTCCCCTGAGGTCACCCGCCCGAGTGAGCACGATGCCCAAACCTGAACGACGCGACCGCATCTTCATCAGCTACCGTCGCGCCGACAGCGCCGGGCACGCCGGCCGCCTGAAAGACGATCTCAAGCGCGCGTTGGGCGACCGCCTGTTCATGGATGTCTCGGACATCGCTCCCGGCGCAGACTTCGACCGCGTGCTGCGCGACGAGCTGGCCTCGTGCGGCGCGGTGCTGGCGGTCATCGGCACCCATTGGCGAGAGTCCTTCGATGCGCCGCGCGAAGGCCCGGACTACGTGCACCTTGAGCTCACGCAGGCGCTGGCGAATGCCGGCGTCCAGGTGATCCCGGTCCTCATGCAGAACGCAATCCTGCCCGATGCCATCCAGCTGCCCAAGGCACTGCAGGCACTGGCCGGGCGCCAGGTGGCCGAGATCCGCGACGAACGCTGGAAGGACGACGTCGCGCACCTCGCGCGCGAGCTTCGCAAGCTGCTCAAGCTGCGCCACGTGGCGCGCTGGTGGATGGCCGGCAGTGGCGCCGCCCTGGCCGCACTGGCGCTGTGGATGGCATCGACCAAGCCGCCCGCTCCGGGCCCGTTCTCGAGGCCGCGTGCGCATGAGCTGACCGTGGCTGCCACCGAGAAGGCAGCCACCGCCTGCAAGCCTGCCACCGGCCTGGCGGGCGAGTGCCCGCTCGTCTTCCAGTTCGTGCCGGACGGCAGCGCACGAAACGTCTACTTCGACTCTGGCTCGTGCCGGCTGAAGGCACCGCCGTTCGGCGACTGCGTGCTCGGCAAACTCGCTGCCGTTCGCGTGGCGCCGTTCAACAACCTGAGCGCGGCAGAAGTAGGCCTGAATCTGCGCGTGGAGGCGAACGGGGCGATCAAGGTCAGCGTGGAGCAATGACCCACGGCAGCACGGCAACACAGCAGCCCCCTCAACTCCGGAGTCCCACATGCACGAGTACACCGCCCGCATCGAATGGCAGCGGCTCGCGGCCGAGCCCTTCACCGACAACCGCTATCACCGCGGCCACCGGCTGTTGTTCGACGGTGGCACCGAGCTCGCCGGGTCGTCGTCACCCGCAGTGGTGCCGGTGCCGATGTCGGACGCCGCCGCGGTCGACCCTGAGGAGATGTTTGTGGCCTCGCTGAGCAGTTGCCACATGCTGTGGTTCTTGTCGCTGGCGGCCAAGGGCGGTTGGCGCGTCGACAACTATGCCGACGATGCCAGCGGCGTGATGCAACGCAATGCCGCAGGCAAGTGGGCGATGACGCACGTCACGCTGCGGCCGAAGGTGGCCTTTGGCGGCGACCGTGTACCTGATGCCGATCAACTCCACGCGTTGCACCACCAGGCGCACGACGAGTGCTTCATCGCCAACTCGGTGCACACCGAAGTGCGCTGCGAGCCTGTGATCTGAGCCCATGATCTGGGCGTGTTGCGGGGCCGGCGGGCGCCAATCCGCCACGCGAACGCGGGGGCTTGAAAGGGCCGCTAGGCGCGCCCAGATTCAGGGATGCCCATCGCCACCGCGCTGTTGATGTCTGCCTTGCTGCCGCTGGCCATTGCGGGCTGGCTGTGGGGCCCCGCCTGGTGGCGTGCGGCGCGACGCGCACGCGTGCAAGCTCAGCCCTTCCCCCTGGCCTGGCGCGAGATCCTGCGCCAGCGCATGCCGGCCTTTGCACGCCTGCCGGCCGACATTCAATGGCGCCTCAAGAAGCACGCCCAGGTGCTGATCGCCGAGAAGCCCTTCATCGGCTGTGCCGGGCTGCAGATCACCGACGAGATGCGTGTGCTGGTGGCGGCGCAGGCCGCGCTGCTGCTGCTGGGCGGCCGCGGCGGCTACTTCCAGAACTTGCGCCAGGTGCTGATCTATCCCGGCGCCTTCGTCGTTGATCGCCTTGAGCCGGGCGCCAGCGGCCTGGCGCACGAATCGCGCCGCGTCCTGGCCGGCGAGTCCTGGCAGCAGGGTCAGTTGCTGCTCAGCTGGGACGACGTGCTGGCCGGCGCGGCCGACGCGGACGATGGCCGCAACGTGGTGATCCACGAGTTTGCGCATCAGCTCGACCAGGATAACGGCCGCGCCAACGGCGCGCCCTGGTTGGGCCGGCGCGAGGCCTATGCGCGCTGGTCGGCCGTGCTGGGCGCCGAATTCGCGGTATTGCGCGAACGCCTGGCGCGCGACGAACACGGCCTGATTGAAGCTTATGCCGCCACCGATCCGGCCGAGTTTTTTGCGGTCGTGAGCGAACTGTTCTTTGAACGGTCCGGGCAATTGGCCAGTGAACACGGCGCACTGCACGCCGAACTCAGACGCTATTACGGCGTGAACCCGGCGCATTGGTAAGGCGGCTTCAATACGAACGCCGACCGTTCGCCTGTGTTATGGTTCGGCCAATTGGCGCAATTCAGTTCTGAAATCAGACGCCAATGTGCGCGACAATTCGCGTGACTCGCAGGGAGTTATTAGACCGAATGGAACTCATGACCAAGACCTACACCCAGATCGTCAAGCAGATCGAAGCGCTGAAGCTCGAAGCCGACAAGATGCGCAAGCAAGAAGTCGACGGCGTGGTCGCACGCATCCGCGAAGCGATCAAGTTCTACAACCTGTCCATTGCCGATCTCGGCCTGGGCAGCAAGCCCAAGGGCGTGGTTGTGGCGACACCGGCCGTCAAGCGCAAGAAGGCCAAGGCCAAAGCGCCCAAGGTGATCAAGTTCCGCAACGAAACCGGCGGCTCCTGGGGTGGCATCGGCAAGCGCCCGCAGTGGCTGCGCGACGCCATCGCCTCGGGCAAGAGCCTGCAGGACTTCGCCGTCAACAAGTGACGCTGCGGCCGGCGCGCCGCGCCGGCCGTCTCATGCGCTTGCTCAGCGCAAGGTGGCCTGGCGCACGGCGTGCGCCCACTGCGCCATGCGTTCGGCGGCATGCGCGCGCGATAGCGTTGGCGTGAAGCGGCGTTCTTCTCGCCACTGCGCCGCCAGGTCGTCCAGGCCGGCATAGACGCCAGTGGCCAAGCCAGCCAGATAGGCCGCGCCCAGCGCCGTGGTTTCCGTAACCTGCGGCCGCACCACCGGAATACCCAGCAGATCGGCCTGGAACTGCATCAACAAATCGTTGACGCAGGCACCGCCGTCAACACGCAACTCGGCCGGCGCCGCGCCGCCCGCGGCCACCGCGTCGGCGGCCATGGCCTGCAGCAAGGCCGCGCTCTGGAAAGCAATGCTTTCGAGCGCCGCACGCGCGATGTGCGCCACCGAGCTGCCGCGCGACAGACCCACGATGGCGCCGCGGGCTTGCGCGTCCCAGTAGGGCGCGCCCAGGCCGGTGAAGGCCGGCACGAACATCACGCCGCCGGCATCGGGCACGCTGGCGGCCAGGGTCTGCACGTCGGCGCTCTTCTCGATCGCATGCAGGCCATCGCGCAGCCACTGCACGACGGCGCCGCCGATGAACACGCTGCCTTCGAGCGCGTACTGCGGGGCGGCCGTGGGCTGCGCCGCCGCAGTGGTGATGAGGCCGTGGCCCGAGCGCTCGAAGCGCCCCCCGGTGTGCATCAACATGAAGCAGCCGGTGCCGTAGGTGTTCTTGGCCAGGCCCGGCTTGAAGCAGGCTTGCCCGAAGAGCGCGGCCTGCTGGTCGCCCGCGATGCCGGCAATCGGAATCGCATCGCCGAAGAGCGTCGTCTCGCCGAAGAGGTGGCTGGACGGAAAGACCTGTGGCAAGACACTGTCGGGCACGTGCAGGGCCTTGAGCAGTTCGTGGTCCCACACGTTGTGGCGGATGTCGAAGAGCATCGTGCGCGACGCATTGCTCACGTCGGTGGCATGCACGCGGCCCTGCGTCAGCTTCCACAGCAGCCAGCTGTCGACAGTGCCGAAGGCCAGGTCGCCCTGCGCCGCGGCGATGTGCGCGCCCTTGACGTGATCCAGCAGCCAGCGAATCTTGGTGCCGCTGAAGTAGGGGTCGATGACGAGGCCGGTGCTGGCCCGCACGGTCTCGTCCAGCCCCTGCTGGCGCAACTGCGCGCACAGCGGCTCGGTGCGCCGGTCCTGCCAGACGATGGCATGGTGGATGGGCACGCCGGTGCGGCGGTTCCACAGCAGTGTGGTCTCGCGCTGGTTGGTGATGCCGATGGCCGCGATGTCGCGCGCCGTCAGAGCGGCCTTGGCCAGCGCCTCCTGCGCCACCGCGAACTGCGTCGCCCAGATCTCGTCGGCGTCGTGCTCGACCCAGCCCGGCTGCGGAAAGATCTGCCGAAACTCGCGCTGCGCCATCGCCACGATGGCACCGCTGCGATGGAAGACGATGGCACGCGAGCTCGAGGTGCCCTGGTCGAGGGCGAGCAAATGATCCTTGGACATGGCGGCTTGCCTCCTGTGCGACGCGCCGGGATTGTGGCGCGTCCGGTGGCGGCCGCCGCGCCGACAAGCACCGCAGCGGCGCAGGCATCATCGCGCCATGCCCCATCGCGCCGCACTCGTCTCCGGAACCCTGTTCGCCCTCGCGGCGGGCCTGATGTGGGGGCTGGTCTTCGTCGCGCCGCTGTGGTTGCCCGACTACCCCGCGGCGCTGCTCACGGTGGGCCGCTACATCGCGTTCGGCCTCATTGCGCTGCCGCTGGCGGTCTGGGACCGCGCCCGGCTGGCCGAGCTGACACGGGCCGACTGGGTCGAGGCGCTCAAGCTCGCCGCCATCGGCAACCTGCTCTACTACCTGTGCCTGTCTGCCGCCATCCAGCGTGCCGGCGGGCCGCTGCCGACAATGATCATCGGCACACTGCCGGTGATCATCGCCATCACCGCCAAGCTGCGCGGGCGCGACCGCGACGCGCCGCTGTCCTGGGGCCGGATGCTGCCCTCGCTGTTGCTCATCGCGCTGGGCATCGCACTCGTCAACCAGTCCGAGCTGAGCGCTCTGGCCGTCGACGCCGACATGCCGCGCTACGCCACGGGCGCGCTGCTGGCGCTGGTGGCCCTGGCTTGCTGGACCTGGTACCCGATCCGCAACGCCGAGTGGCTGCGCGCGCACGCCGACCGCAGCCCGCGCGCCTGGGCCACGGCGCAGGGGCTGGCCTCATTGCCGCTGGCGCTGATCGGCCTGATCGCCTTGTGGGTGGGCATGGCGGTCACCGGCAGCCCGTTCGACATGCCACTGGGCCCGCGGCCGGGTTACTTCATCGGCCTGATGCTGGCCATCGGGCTGCTGGCCTCGTGGCTGGGCACGCTGTGCTGGAACGAGGCCAGCCAGCGACTGCCGCCGGGTCTGGCGGGCCAGCTCATCGTCTTCGAGACCCTGGCGGCGCTGGCCTACGCTTTCATGCTGCGCGGCCATGCACCGGCGCCGGCAGCGCTGGCCGGCATTGCCGTGCTGGTGGCCGGCGTGGCCTGGGCGCTGCGCGGGCGGCCGGCGGCCGTGCCGGCGGCTTGACGGCGCGCAAGGCACGGCGGGCACAATCGGCCACGATCAAGCCATGGCCTACCGCACCATCACCATCCACCCTGATCGGCCGGCCCGTGCGCGCTTGGCGCCGCGGCTGTTGGGTGATGCGTCCAAGCTCAGCCGGGTGGTCAGCGCCTTGCAGGTGGCGCTGGACCGCCATGTCGGGCTGTGCGAACCCCCTGAAGCGTGGCTGCGCGAATTGCGCCTGGCGGGCGACGAAGCCGTTCTCGCGCTGGCGCCCGGTCTGTCCCACTGTGGCGGCGAAGTCGCGCAGACCGCCTTCGAAACCCTGCGCAGCATGCTGCCCGACACCGACATCTACGTGCGCACCGCGGCGCAGTAGGGCCGTCGGCTCGCGCCGCCATCAGCCACCAGTCATCCCAGCGCTCAGCCAGCGGTCATCCCGTCGAGCAGCGCTTCGTCCAGCACTTCCACCCAGTGCCTCACCGGCGTGGGCGTGCCCGTCTGCAGGTGCTGGATGCAGCCGATGTTGGCGCTGACGATGGCCTGTGGCTCGAGCGGCGCAAGCTGGGCCAGCTTGCGGTCGCGCAGCGCGTAGGCCAGCTCGGGCTGCAGCACGCTGTAGGTGCCGGCCGAGCCGCAGCACAGGTGGCTTTCGCTGATCGCGAGATTGACTTCGAAGCCCAGCTCGCGCAAGTGCGTCTCGACGCCGCCGCGCAGCTGCTGGCCATGCTGCAGCGTGCAAGGCGGATGGAAGGCCAGGCGCCGGGTCTGGCGCAGCTTGACGCGCGGCTTGAGCGTGGCCACCAGCTCGGGCAGCAGCTCGCTGATGTCACGCGTGAGCGCACTGAC